>NZ_JAWOTP010000014.1:0-52411 GCF_033338935.1 Vibrio sp. Vb0598
TCTAATAGGTTCAAAGGGTTGCCTGGAATACCAGTCAATTTGGTCTTAGGACCAGTTAGTGGAGGGAAAGAGCTACCCAAACCTTTTGTGTAAGGGTGGTAAGGACTTTCCAGAATTTGTTTAGAAGGGGCGACTTCAATCAGTTCACCTGAGTACATGATGCCGATGCGGTCAGAGAACTCGACCATCAATGACAAGTCATGGGTGATGAACAGAATCGAGAAGCCAAACTCTTCTTTAAGTGCATAGATTTTTTGCAGAATCTCACGCTGAACTACCACGTCTAGTGCTGTTGTAGGTTCATCCATGATGATCATTTTCGGGTTCAAAGCCAAAGCGATAGCAATAACCAGACGCTGACGCATACCGCCAGAGAATTGGTGTGGGTAATCGCTTAAGCGGCTAGGGTGGATATCAACGATTTCCAATAGACCTTCTGCACGAACTTTGGCTTGAGCGCGAGTCATGTTGGTGTGACGCATGATTACGTCACAGAACTGCTCTTCCATCGTTAGTACTGGGTTCAAAGCGTTCATCGCACTTTGGAATACCATCGACATTTCACTCCAGCGGAACGCTTGCATGCGATCATCGCTGTACTGAAGGATATCTTCACCGTTGAAGATAACCTCACCACCTGTGATAAACGCTGGTGGCTTATGAAGGCGCATTAGTGAGAAGGCAACAGTGGATTTGCCACAGCCAGATTCACCAGCCAGACCGAATACTTCACCTGGTGCAATGTCGAAGCTCACGTTGTTACAGGCGCGGACATCGCCCGCGTCTGTGATGTAGTCTACGCATAGGTTACGGATGGAAATTAGTGGTGCAGTCATGATTATTTATCTCCGCTCCATAGTGCATTTTGTGGTGCCAGTTCAGGCTCACGCTCTTTCTTGTCTTTTGCTGCTAGTTTTTTCCAGCGTTTCATGCCTTTGTGAGAACGAAGTTGAGGGTTCGCAATTTCGTCAACGGCAAAGTTCAACAGAGCAAGACCAGTAACCAGTAGTGTTAGGGCAATACAAGGTGCTAGTACTTCCCACCATGCGCCAATCAGCATGGCTGATGAGGTTTGCACGTTGTAAAGCATGATGCCCCAACTGATCGTGTTGGCATCACCCAAACCTAGGAACGAAATGACCGCTTCAGTGTTGATCGCCAGCATTACTGAGCCAATGAAGCTCGCACCGACAATTGGGATAAGGTTTGGTAAAATCTCAACGAAGATGATGCGGAATGAAGACTCTCCCAATACTTCGGCAGCTTTAACGAACTCTTTCTCGCGTAGTGCCATAGTTTGAGAGCGGACAACACGTGCACCCCATGCCCAAGAAGTACCAGCGATAATCAAGGCAATGGTGAGTGGGCCTGCTTCACCGATAAAGGCCGCCAACACGAATAGCAATGGATACTGCGGGATTACTAACATGATGTTCATCGCGGCACTCAATACGTCATCCACTTTGCCGCCGAAGTAACCTGCCGATATACCAATGACTGTTGCTAAGAAGCACACGATGATGCCAGCGCCAAAGCCTACACCCAGTGATACTCGTGCACCGTAAGCCACTTGCGACCAGATATCGCGACCCATTCGGCTAGTACCTAATACGTGGTCGGCCTTTTTAGACATAATCAGCGTACGACGATCGTCTGCTAGGTTTTTAGCGACCCAACCATCAGGATTGTTTTGTGCCTGTTTTACAACAAAGCTTGGGTATTCGTGCGGGTTACCGGTTCGCTTGTCTGGCGCATGCTTTGTAAGTAAAGGAGCGGCAATCGCAACGAACACGAACAGCGTAACAATGCCAAGACCAATGCGAGCGAATGCGTTACCTAAAATAAGTTTGAATAGTTCTTTCATGATTATTTGCCTCCCGTACGTAGGCGAGGGTCTAGAATCATGTACAGCATGTCAGCCATTAAGTTGAAGCACAGCATGAACATCGTCATGATAATTAACTGACCTTGAAGTACTTGGTAGTCACGAGCGTGAATTGCGTTCAATAGAACAGTACCTAGGCCTGGGTAGTTGAAAATCATCTCGATGATTAATTGACCTCCAATGGCCATACCTAAAGACATAGACAGTGCGGTAACACTTGGAAGTAGTGCGTTACGTGCGGCGTAATTAAAGACGACGCGGTTTTCACTCAGCCCTTTACCTTTAGCCATCGTGATATAGTCTTCGGCGAGAAGGTTGATCATGTTGTTACGCATGTTAACTAGGAAGCCACCAATTTGAACGATGGTTGCACAGAATAGAGGTAATACAGCGTGGTAACCCACGTTCTTGATGAACTCCCAGCTTGTCCAATCAGGAATAGTACCTGGCGTGTAAGCATAGCCAGATGGGAACCATTTCAGGCCAATCGCAAAGGTAAACAGCGCTAACATTGCGATAACCATTTGTGGAATAGCTTGAATGATCAATGTACCAGGCGTTACGAATGCATCGTACTTACTACCGCGCTTCCAGGCGGCAAAAATACCAAGGACAGAAGCGATGGAGAAAGAAAGTACAACCGCAGTACCAGCTAGAAATAGTGACCAGCCAAATGCACTACCTAGTAAAGAATTAACTGAAAGTGGGTAGAACTGGATTGAGGTGCCCAATTCCCAACTTAGAATGTTTTTAATGTACGAGAAGTACTGAATGTAAATTGGCCCATCAACGAAACCGAGCAGTTCTTTCATTGCTGCGATTCGTTCTGGAGTCACCTGTACTGAAGCATTAGCAAACATCATGGTAACTGGGTCACCAGGCATTGCTCGCGGAATAATAAAGTTTAACGTCGCTGCAACTAAGAGCGCGACAAGATAGAACGACAAACGTCTTAAAAAATAACCCATAACTCACACCTTACTCACCCAGATTTTTTCCCTGTTTCTGGTTTCAGGTCGCTCCTAGCGAAATTTAGAGCGAAAAATCCCCTGACGACGAGCGCCACATATTGGTTTCGTTAACAAGGGATTTTTATAGGCGGCACACGGGATGTATGCCGCTTGAAATGAACTTCTACTTATTTAACTGGTTTTAGGTCCAGTACGTGAAGTAGACGCTCTGGGATACCTGCCCAAATGTTTGGACGGCCCTTAGGGTTTTCTTCGTTCCACCAACCAGTGAAGCGAGTTGTGTTGTATTGGTACATGTACGCGCCAGATAGCACAGGAATAGTTACTTGGTCCTGAGCAATGATCTTCTGAATGCCATGAGCGATCTCTAGCTGTTCTTGCTTATCTGCTGTCTTGTAGAAGCTGTTAAGAAGACCGTCTAGCTTATCGTTCTTGTAGAAGTGCATTGCAAAGCGAGGCATGCCGTCACCAGCTTGTAGCTTCGAGTTGTAGCCACTATCCCAGTACAAGTGTGGATCTGCACCGTGGAAGTAGTTGGTGTAAGCAACGTCGTAAGTACCTTCTAGCATAGCTTGGTTGTATACCGAGAAGTCCGGTGTACGAGCACGAGCTTTAATGCCCACTTCTGCTAGTTGCTCAACGGCTAGTTGTACCGTGTTGTTGAAGTCAGTCCAACCGTTTGGTGATTGAATTAGAAGCTCGAAAGACTTGCCAGATGGTGTATCCACAAAGCCATCTTTGTTTACATCTTTGAAGCCAGCTTTAGCTAGAAGCTTTTTCGCACCTTCCGCGTTGTATGTGTTGTAGCCTTTGTACTTGTTGTGCGTCTCTTCATCAGACCAAGCTTCGAATGCGTAGCCAAGGCCAGATGCGAAGTCGTTCACTGTACCGCCGCCGTAGAAAGCGATATCAATAATAGTTTGACGGTCTAGCGCCATAGAGAACGCACGACGGAAGTCAACGTTAGTTAGCGCTTCGTTTTTCGCAGCGTCTGGGTTTTTGAAGTTCACTACAAATGCTTGAGTACCCGCTGGTGGGTACCAGTAGTGGTGATTCGGACTTGCTGCAGCGTACGTACGGTCGATGTCTGGTACGAATGAAGACGTCCAGTCCATTTCGCCGTTAACGATTTTGCCCAAGAATTGGTCGTTGTTCGCGATTTGCGGCACACGCAGACAGTCTACATCTAGGTTGTCTGCATCCCAATAATTCGGGTTCTCACACTGGATATATAGCTGCGGTGTGAAAGTGTCGATTTCGGTAAATGGACCACTGCCTACTGGATTTTCGTTTGTGAATGTTGCTGGATCTTTTACTTTGCTCCATACGTGCTTAGGTACGACGGGTACTTTCGCAATTTCGTAAGGAACGTTTGAGTTTGCTTCGCTTAGACGGAATTTAACTTGGTAGTCGTTAACTTTTTCTACGCCAGTCACCCAAGAGTTGATACCAGATTGGTCTAGCTCTGGCTTCTCTTTAACTAGGTTGAAAGAGTAAACAACATCATCAGCGGTAAACGCTTTGCCATCAGACCATTTTACGCCCTTACGGATATCGAAGGTTACGCTCATCAGGTCATCAGCCATGGTAAAGTTTTCTGCTAGACGAAATACAGGCGTATTACCGTGCATTTCGTTAAAAACAACGAGCGGCTCGTAAATAAAGTCGGTTGTTGTGTGCAGGTTAGTTGCACCCAAGAAAGGGTTAAAGTTACGAACGAAAGTTGTAAACTCTTTAGGGTGGATAGTCAGTTCACTGCGTTCAGCCGCAGTAGCTACCGATGCAAAACCTGTAGTAGCCGTTGCAATAATTGCTGTTGCTAGTGCTGTTTTTTTAATATTGGCAAGCATAGCTGTTCCTTACTATTTGCTTTCATTTCACTAAATGGAATTGAATGTCATCAATTGATAAACACTCTCTAAGACCTACCTCTTGTACATACCTTACTCATTACAACATTGAGTTTCGCCAAGAGTGGCCTGTAGGCCTTAGGCAGGAGTAAGAAAACACCTTATCCATAAAATAATCAAACTTGATTCCCGTTAAAAACGTTAAAATCTCTGAGCTCTCCGTTATAAACGTTATTTTGGCTAATTTTAACCAGCATTGGGCCAAAAAATAAACGTTGATATGCGTCGCAGTTTATATCCTTGTTAATAATGAATGTTGGTGATTACTAACCTGTTGGTCCTTTTTAAATATACGTTTCTTGCTTGGTTTCTAGGTTCGGAGATCTCGCTCACATGCAGAAATGGTGTTAATTAATCAGCTAAAAATTAATCTGCCGTTCTGTTGTGATTAAGTTCGCAATCTCTATCAATAGTTCGTCAAAATCCGCTTGTTATCTGAAAAATGGCCTTTTTTATCGACAGTTTTCTTCCGTTTGTTGCCCTTTTTTTATTGTATGAATGAAGTTTTTCGGTTGCTCGAACTTACCTAGTTAAGACAAGTTAAATGGATAAGGTCGTACGTTTTGAAGACCAACAATAGATAGCGTTGTCTAACCAAATGTTCGTTATTGGAAATATGTTAACGGGGTAGGAAGAGGCGGTCTCTTTTATCTCTAGGAAGGGAATACTCGAATAACAAAAAAGCCCAGCATGCACGCTGGGCTAGTTTTTTGATAAATATTAGCTGGTCAATAGTCGCTGTAGTTTATCTCGTTGTGCTTCTATGTATGCTCTCTCGGGGCTCTGTTCTTTGCAGTGTTCGAGAATGAACTCTATCGAGCTTAGCACCGTTCTCCAACGCGGTGTTTTGGGTAATGTTTCTATACGCATGTATTTATCTAAAGTGCGTGTTTGCAAAGTACTACGGTCTAGATAAACGCGCCACAAGCCACTTTGCTCTGCAAATGCGAACTTACTTTCACCCGTTACAGATTCCCAATACTCTAAAGCATGTGTCATTGCGTCGACTAGAACTTCTCGCATAAGTTCTTGCTTGTCTTTTTTATTACCGAGCGCTTTGTCTGCAAGGCGCGTAAATTCTCCGCCAAGCTCTTTTAGCTTTTGTAATTGGTCTTTGTCACCATCAAATGCATAACTTGAAAGCACTTCTACGGCGGTTTCTAGATTATGTATGCGAGCGGCACTGGCTCCACCGCCGACATTAAAGATGTACATGATATCTAACCCTGAACCTTCAGGGAGCTTAAGAATGTCTGCTTCGATGTTCTGACGAATATCTTCAATATAGATATCAATCTTGCCACAGTAATGAGGTTGTTTGACGGTTAGATATTTAGGGGCAATCAGCTCATCAGCAGATGAGCGCTTTAGCTGTTCTAAGCTACGCTTGAATAGCTTACAAGCAGCTTCGTTAGCAAAGCGAATACGCTTGTCTTCACGTAGACAGATGATTGCTTCAGGAGCCGATTCTAGCTGTTCCAACAAACGACCTTGAGTCTCAAGTAAGCTTGCTTCAACGACTGCTCGCTGTCTAAGTTCAGACTCTAGCACTTTGTTTTCCATATGGCGCATTTCTGCTTTGCTTGCCGTTAAATGCGCTTGGATACGTGCCGCCAACTCTTGTTTATTAAATGGTTTCGATAAATAGTCGTTGGCTCCTGCTTCAAAACCTCTTACACGATCTTCTGTTTGACTGAGTGCGGTGAGCATAATGATTGGCAATTCGGCATGATCATAGGCTTCACGTAGTTCACTACAAACTTGGTAGCCGCTCATGCCTGGCATCATGATATCCAATAACAGAAGTTCCGGCTTCTCTTGCTCGACGAGCGCTAACGTTTCTGGCCCATCGGAGACGGTACGCACACGATAGCCCTCTAAACGTAAAAAGCTTTCAAGCACGCGTAAGTTTACTGGTTCATCGTCAGCAACATACAGTAACGGGCCGTCTGGGTTCTCTGGAAGTGATAAGTCTTCACTGTTCTCTACATTAACTTCAGGAATTTGGAAGTGCCCGTGCGCAGCTAGAGTCTGGGTTGCTTGGATTTCTTCTTCACTGGCGAGCGGTAAAGTGAAACTGAAGGTAGTTCCGACCATTGGTTGGCTACTGACGTATAACGAGCCTCCCATTAATTCGATCAATTGACGGCTAATGGAGAGCCCAAGTCCTGCACCTTGACGATAACGGCTCGCGTCTTGCCCTGCTTGGATGAGTGGTTCAAAAATATGTTCAAGTTGTTCTGCGGGAATTCCTTGTCCAGTATCCACAACTTGTACGCGTACATGATCATCTACCACATTAGCGGAAATAACAATTTTACCTTCTGAGGTGTATTTAATCGCATTGCCAATCAGGTTATATAGCACTTGTTCAAGGCGTTGCGGGTCAGCTGATACTGCTTTTAAATCCGCTGGGACTTGGTTGATGATGCGGATGGTTTTACTTCCGAGTAAATGGCTAGAAAGCTCTAAAACCAATCGTGTTGCACTGCCCAAACTCACTGCTGATTTCTGGATATCCATGCTTCCATAACGCATTTTATGATAATCCAACAAGTCATCGACTAGATTAGCGAGACGCTGACCACTTTTAATGATGATATCAAGCTGATATTTCTGGCTAGCGGGGATCGCGCCATTGGCGCCGGACGCTAAGGTTTCAGCAATCCCGACCATGCCGTGTAACGGTGTACGAAGTTCATGAGAAGTCGTGGCTAAGAACTCATCTTTTAATTTATCGGCCAATTGCAGTTCTTCATTCTGTTTCTGAATGATCTGTATGTTGCTTTCTAGTTCTTCATTTTGCTTCTTAATGGTTTGAATCTTCTCTCGAATAGAGCGTTGCATTCGTTCAAAGCTTAACGCAAGCCGACCAATTTCATCTTTACGAACCGTATTAAAAGACGTGTCATCAAGATCCCCTGCAGAGACCTTTTCGGCAACCCAAGTCAATTTCAGCAACGGAGAAGTGATAAAGTTTGATAAATAGTGAGAAGCTATCACCACAAGGATAATGGCGATCAACATAGCGATAACGAATAGTTTTTCGAGTTGATGGATACGAGCGAAAGCTTCGTTTTCTGGTAACTGTACGACGAGCGCCCAAATCACACCACGAGTTTCAATCGGTGCATAAGCCGCGATGATTTCTTCACCTAAGCCGTTCGTGTAAGTGCCGACACCAAACGCACCAGAGAGTGCTTTATCGATCACTTCTAAACTGTTCTTAATGTCGTCTTGTTTCGTGTTAATTGTGCGAGGTTGGTGATCATTTCCAACCAGCAAGGTGTTAATTGATGACTCTCGGTTGGCGTCTGCGGCTAACTTAGTGATGCCATTATTTGGCAAGCGGAACATGGCATAGCTGTGTAGATAACCTTGCTGAACAATTGGTGCACCTAGCCAAGCGACTGATTTCCCCCCTTCCAGCTCGAAGTCAGACACAATCACAGGAGTGTAGTCTTCGTTTACTTTTCGACGTTCAGTCACATCATCGGCGAGACGCTTGAAAGTTTTGCCAAGTGCCGAGTCTTTGTAGGGGCCTGATAACAAGTTCGTTCCGTAGTTATCGTCTTTGTTGATCGAGTAGGTGACGTTACCATTGATGTCTACCAGCAAAATGTCATTAAAATCAGAGCGCTTGAGGAGCTCTAAGTAGGCCCAATGATAGCGTTTATGTAAAAGCCGGTAACGTTCACTTCCTACATAGTTGGATGACTCGGGTAACGTTGAGGTTTTGATTTGGTCTCCGCTGCCCTCGATGTAGCGCTGTTGGGCGTTTTTACGAGACTCTTCAATATCATTGCCTAAACGACTAAAAGCATTGACGAGACCGTAGAATCGGCCACCACTGGCGTAAGCCAACTCTGAGCGCACAAAGCCCATGACTTCGGTTTCTCGTGCCTCAAAGTAGTCGATGATTTGCTGCTGTTTTGTATCTCGAACAGACAGTAAGTGCGAGGTGCTTTGTTCTTGCAGATCTTTACTGTGGGACTGCAAGAAAAAGATCGCAGTAATGGTAAGAGGTGTGATACTGAGCACCAGAAATGCGGTCATCAGTGTACTCTGAAGGCGCTTAAATTTCTGTTTTTTGTAGAATTTAAACATGGATAAGATTACAACTCATAATGGGCAGTTCTAAAACATACTTCGCTGCCGAGGTTCTCGTTAAAAACGGATAAGATGTTCAACTAGATAGAATTAACAAAATTAACGAGTTTTTTTTCTTTGACAAGAAAGTTAGTTGTAAAGCGTGCAGGGTGACGCAGTTTTTCTTATGAGTGTTGAATTTATGAGAAAAAATCGCGCAGGTTTGTGCCTGCGCGGGGGGAAGTTATGATTTTTTCGCGTAGTAGATAGAAAATTTATTGGTCTTATTTAGCGTCTCGCAATTATTAAACGCCCGCTCGATAATTGGTGGGTATTTTAAGAAGCTATTCGCGACAATCACCATTTCGCCGTCTTTGGTTAGATATTGTGGTGCCTGACCCAACAAGGTTTCCGCTGCGTTATAATTTGTGTCTAGACCACTGTGGAATGGCGGGTTGCTGACGATAAAGCGGTAGTCTTTTGCGGTATCCGAGTATATATCTGATGCAAATACGCGTCCGGATAAACCATTCGCTTCTAATGTGGCTTGGCTAGAAGTGATCGCATAAGCATTAATGTCACACATCTCAATCGCGATCTCTGGATTCGCTTTCGCCATAAACGCACCGAGCACACCTGCACCACAACCAAAGTCGAGCACTTTGCCCGACAGCTTAGGTAAGGTTTCAAGCAGCAATCGGCTACCTAAGTCGAACTCGCCATGGCTGAATACGCCAGGTAGGCTCTTAACCGCTAGCGACTTCTCACCGAGTGTAACAGTGTAAGACTTAAACCAATCTGCTTGGTTGAAAGGTTTTGGTTCATTGAGGCAATTACCCCAGTAAAATGAGCAGCGACGAGCAGAGTCGTACTTGTTCACAGGGCCGTATTCTTGGAACATCTTCTCGATGCTCTTGATGCCGGAGCGGTTTTCACCAACGATGACGATTTCGGTGTTAATGCCCAGTTTCGCCATCAACATCGCCAGCAAGTATTCTGCTTCGGCTTTTGCTTTTGGCCAGTATAAAAGGACCATGTCTGCTTTTGTTTCAACATCAAACACAGAGCCAAAATGACTTTTCACTTTGTCAGAGGTTTGAATTTGGCGGTAGTAGCTATAGTTGGAAGTAAACACTTCAACAGACTCACAATGAGCCACTAACTCAAGAGGAAATAGGTCTTCAACTTCACCAGCGACTAAAACGTGTTTTCCATTGAAGTATTCAAGTTGGCGCTGAGCTATTTGGCTAGGAGCGATATAAGCAGACATAAATTTGGTTCATCAGAAATAATTTGGGGCAGATTTTCGCACAATCTGCCCCAAGCTTGAAGTGATTAAGCGGTGACTAGCTGTTGTCTTGTTGGTTAAGGAAGTCTTTGAATTCTTCCTCGTAGATATTAAACAGTACCATGGTCACGGCAAAAATAAGTGGGCCGTAGATAAGACCAATCAAACCAAACAGATGCAGACCACCCAGTAATGAGAAGAAAATCATAAGGGTATTCATGCCGGCGCTGCCTTGCATTAGCAACGGACGCAATAGGTTATCTATAGAGCCAACGACGACTACACTCCACACCGTCAAGAAGATAGCCCAAGTCATATCGCCTGTTAAGAACAAGTACGCTGCTGCAGGAATCCAGATTAGCGCGGTTCCTACCACTGGAATGAATGATGCAAAGCCCATCATCGTTCCCCAAAATAGCCCAGGGAAGCCAGCTAGCCACATACCGATGCCGCCAGCCAAACCTTGAGCAATCGCTGTCATGAATGAGCCCATCACGGCTGATTTAGAAACTTGCTCTATCTCTGTCAATATGCGGTCTTCTTGGCTACGTGAGAGTGGCAGGATATGACGAATCGCAGAGATAATTTTGTCGTGGTCACGAAGCAGAAAAAACAGCACAAACAGCATCAGGAAGAAGTTCATTAGGAAGTTGGTTGCGTCTCCTAAAATCTTTGCGCTGATAGCAACTAAGTTAGAGCCAAACGATGTAGCAAATTGACCAATTTTCTCAGCAATGGCTTTGGGCTCGATTTTATCAAAAGGTAAGTACTCATTAACAATCGCTAAGCCTTTGATAACGAAAGGATGTTGGAATATATCTTGGATGCCACCATTGGTAACCCAATTATATGTATTTTGTGAGAAAACAGAGCCTTGCTGAACAATGGCTGCAAACACAAATAAAAGCGGGATAACAATAATAAACGTCAAGACGACACATGACAGCAGTGCCGCCATATTGGGGTGCTTGGGAATTTTCTGCTCAAACCATTCGTGTATCGGAAACATGAGCAAAGAAATGATAAAAGCCATCACAATTGAATTGATATATGGCTCAACCAATAAGTAGCAAGCAAAAGCAGCGGCGAGTAAAGCAACCATTAGTACTCGGTGACTCGACGTTATTTTTACATTATTTGGCATGGTATTAGTCCAACTGACAGGTGACGTTTACGGTTTATGCCTTCAATGATGGCGTGTAACCTTTATTACTTTGCACTCTTAACTCTTTCAAGCTTATGACAATGCCGAATTAGAGCAGGGCGATGTACCTTGCTATAATGACTACAAATCAGTCGGTTATCAATCAAGAGATGAGCTATGGGTTGTTGCAACGGTGATAAAAAGTGTCAAACCGAGAAAAAAGCTAAGCGAATACCGTGGTTTGGCATTGTCGTTGGGGTATTAGCGATATTGGTTATTTTGAATTGGCAATAAAAAAGGACCGTTACGGTCCTTTTCTAAATGCGTTATCGCCGTTTTTAGCGATTACTTCGCTTCTTCTGCAAGAACAGCAAAACAGCGGTCAGCAGCTTCTAGTGTGGCATCAATCTCTTTTGAACCATGAGCGAGTGAAGTAAAGCTCGCTTCAAACGCAGATGGCGCAAGGTAGACACCGTGTTTTAGCATTAAGTGGAAGAAACGCTTGAAGCGTTCTACATCGCACTTCGTTACGTCTTCGTAGCAAGTTACTTTTTCTTGGTCAGTGAAGAAGAAGCCGAACATACCGCCCACTTGGTTAACAACTAGCGGAATACCGTGTTTTTCTGCTAGAGACTTAAAACCTTCAGCAAGTTGTTTCGTTTTAGAAGCTAGGCGCTTTTCGTTGCCTTCTTCTTTTAGAAGGTTCAAACATGCGTAGCCTGCTGCCATTGCGACAGGGTTACCGGAAAGGGTACCAGCTTGGTAAACAGGGCCTGTAGGTGCAACGTATTGCATCACTTCTTTACGGCCACCGAAAGCACCTACTGGCATACCGCCACCAATCACTTTACCCAGTGTCGTTAGGTCGGGTTTGATGTTGTAGTGTGCTTGCGCGCCGCCTAGAGCAACACGGAAGCCTGTCATTACTTCATCAAAAATTAGTAGCGCGCCTTCTTGATCACAGATTTCACGTAGCCCTTCGTGGAAGCCTTCCACTGGTGGAATACAGTTCATGTTGCCTGCTACTGGCTCAACGATGATACAAGCAATTTCGCCTTTGTTAGCAGCAAATAGCTCGCGTACAGAATCTAGGTCGTTGAATGTTGCTGTTAGCGTGTGCTTAGCAAAATCTGCAGGAACGCCAGGAGAGCTTGGTTGACCTAGTGTTAGTGCACCAGAACCTGCTTTTACTAGCAAGCTGTCAGCGTGGCCGTGGTAACAACCTTCAAATTTCATGATCTTGTCGCGACCGGTGAAGCCACGTGCAAGGCGAATCGCGCTCATAGTAGCTTCAGTACCAGAACTTACCATGCGGATTTGCTCCATTGATGGAACAAGCTCAGAAACTAATTCTGCCATCGCGATTTCAAGTTCTGTTGGCGCACCGAAGCTGAGACCGCGTTGCGCTGCATCAATTACTGCTTCGCGGATAACCGCGTGGTTGTGGCCAAGAATCATTGGACCCCAAGAGCCAACGTAATCAATATACGCTTTACCATCGGCATCAAAAATCAGTGGACCGTCTGCTCGTTCGATAAATAGCGGAGAACCGCCAACGCCGTTGAATGCACGAACTGGTGAATTGACACCGCCAGGGATGGTTTGCTGAGCTTTTTGATACAGCTCTGATGATTTGGTCATGGGGTTATCCTCTTTTGATTGCTCGGACCAAGTGGAGCGCATTGTACCTAGCTATAATCAAGTTAGAAACGTTTTGCTTAATTTATGTGTTGTTTCGCAGTGTAATCTTATATATCCGCATCTGTTATAAAGAATCGGCGGCGAATACTTGAACGAGTTTGTCAGGTATTGGATAATCGTCTCAATTAGCACAAATTGACGTCTTGCTTCAGGCTTGACGCATTACACGAGTGAGAGAGGTCTTCGTGAGCGAAGTAAACGTACCATTATCTTTTTCTGACGCAGCAGCATCTCGCGTTAAAGCATTGATTGCTGAAGAAGAAAACCCAGCATTGAAACTGCGCGTATACATTACTGGCGGCGGCTGCAGCGGCTTCCAATACGGCTTTACTTTTGATGAAAATGTAAACGAAGGCGATACGACAATCGTAAACAGTGGTGTAACACTGGTTGTAGACCCTATGAGTCTGCAATATCTCGTTGGCGGTATTGTTGACTACACTGAAGGGTTGGAAGGAGCGCGCTTCTTCGTAAATAACCCAAATGCAACGACAACATGTGGTTGTGGTGCATCGTTCAGTGTGTAGTTAACACCTAACAGGCAGCTAATGGCTGCCTGTGCTTTATGTAGAAGGATGTCACGTAAAGCACACGCTCGCAGATATGCAGAGAAATAATAAAAAGGACTTTATATGTCTGGACTTTCTTTTGGACGCCGAGTTGTCGAGCGCCCTTGGCTAGTATCTCTTATCCTCGTCTTACTTCTTGTTGCATGGCTAACCATCGGCCAACTCAAAGCACAAGATGATCATCCTAACTCTTCAACATCCACGAACACGACACCACTTGCAAAGGTGATGTTTGATACTTTTCTTGCCGAACCTACCAGTAAAACCATTGAATTGTATGGACGAACAGCGCCCAATCGTCAAGCGCGTCTTGGCGCCGAAGTTGCCGGTAAAATAGTCAGTCTTAACATGAAGAAAGGCCAAGCGGTCAAACAGGGACAAGTGATCGCAAACATCGATAAGCGCGACCTTGGCATTCAACTTAAACGAGCCCAGGCGATGCTGTTGGTTAAAGAAAAAGAGTTTAATGCAGCTAAATCGCTAAAAAGTCGAGGACTGCAAGGTGAGGTTGCATTTGCGACAGCGCAAGCAGCGTTGGTAGATGCACGTGCGAATTTGAGTAACGTGCAAACGGCTTTAAGAAATACTGAGGTTAAAGCGCCATTTGATGGCATCGTAGATCACCACTTTGTTGAGTTAGGTGATTTTGTCGGGATTGGCGATCCTATTGCGACGGTCATTGATTTGGATACTTTAGTGATTGAAGCCGATGTCAGTGAACGGCATATACAATACCTTAAGGAAGGCCTAGAAGCCGACGTAAGAACCATTAACCAACAGCATCATCAAGGTCGTGTACGCTACATTGGACGTGTTTCTTCTGCTTCTACTAATACATTTCCAATTGAAATCGAAATTGATAATCAAGACGCAAGAATTCCTGCCGGTATGAGCGCAGAAGTACAGCTGCCTTTGAGTGAAGTGTTGGCAGTAAAGATTACGGCTGCCATGTTAGCACTAGATGAAGAAGGTAACTTAGGTGTCAAGACACTGCGTAATGAGCATGTTGATTTTGTTCCAATTCAACTCGTTAAGGCCGAGGATGATGGTGTGTGGCTCTCTGGGTTAGGAGAGCGTGCAGACATTATCGTGCTGGGACAAGGTTTTGTGCGAGATGGTGATCAAGTACTGGCCAATAAAGTTGATGACGTAGTTGTTGAAGCGGCTAGTGAGCAGTAAGGAGCACTTATGTACACTCTGATTGATGCTGCGTTATCCCGCGCTCGCACCATGCTGACATTACTGGTGATGATCTTAATTGCCGGTGTCATTACTTACGTCACTATCCCCAAGGAATCGAGCCCAGATATTACCATTCCTATTATCTACGTTTCTGTTGGGCATCAAGGCATTTCTCCCGTCGATGCCGAACGTTTATTAGTTCGGCCAATAGAGCAAGAGTTGCGCTCTATTGAAGGCGTAAAAGAGATGACCTCTGTGGCATCAGAAGGTCATGCTTCGGTGACGCTGGAATTTAGTGTCGGAGTGGATCTTGATAAAGCGATGGCAGATGTGCGTGATGCGGTTGATCTTGCGAAGCCAAAGTTACCAGAGGACAGTGATGAGCCAACGGTAAACGAAGTCACGTTTGCATCTGAAGAGCCTGTGTTGACCGTTGTGCTCTATGGCACCGTACCAGAGCGAACCATTGTTCAGATTGCCAGAACGTTACGTGATCGTTTGGAAAGTTTCCGTCAGATTCTTGAGGTTGAAATCGCAGGAGATCGCGAAGACATCGTGGAGATAGTTGTCGATCCGCTATTGATGGAAAGCTACGGTCTCGATCAAGCGGATATCTATAATTTAATCGCCTTGAATAACCGAGTTGTGGCAGCGGGGTTTGTCGATACTGGGTATGGACGCTTTTCGGTAAAAGTCCCATCGGTTTTTGATTCACTGAAAGATGTGCTTGAACTACCGATCAAGGTGAATGGCAAAGAGGTGATCACTTTTGGCGATGTGGCGACAGTACGACGTGCATTTCGCGATCCTGAAAGTTTTGCTCGTTTAGATGGCGAATCTGCCATCGTTTTGGACGTAAAAAAACGGGCAGGGGAAAACATCATTGAAACGGTTGAGCTGGTAAAAGAAGTACTGGCTCAGGGACAGAAGCGCGCCGAGTGGCCCGACAATTTGCAAGTTAAATACACTTGGGATCAATCCGACGATGTCAAATTGATGCTCAGTGATCTACAAAACAATATCTTATCCGCAATTATCCTCGTAGTTATCGTCATTATTGCCATATTGGGGGTTAGGACCGCGCTTCTCGTGGGGATTTCTATTCCAGGATCGTTCTTGACTGGGTTGTTGGTGTTATCGGTATTTGGGCTGACGGTCAATATCGTCGTACTGTTTGCTTTAATTATGGCAGTAGGCATGTTGGTGGATGGTGCCATTGTGGTGACAGAGTTTGCAGATCGGCGCATGCAAGAAGGAACGCCACGTAAAGAAGCTTATCGAGATGCAGCAAAGCGAATGGCCTGGCCTATTACCGCATCCACAGCAACCACATTGGCTGCGTTTGCTCCGTTACTTTTCTGGCCAGACATTACTGGTGAGTTCATGAAGTACTTACCACTTACTTTAATTGCTACCTTGGCCGCTTCACTGATGATGGCTTTACTGTTCGTTCCTGTCATCGGTGGGATCATTGGCAAGCCTCAAGTAGTCAATCAGAAAGCTCAGCGAGAAATGGTTGAGCTGCATAACGGCAACTTTGAAAAAGCGACAGGCATTACCAAACTTTATTACCAGACTCTGTCGGTAGCGATTCGTCATCCATGGAAAGTCTTACTCAGCGCGATACTGCTAGCGGCAGGTGTCGGCTTCACTTACAACAAAGCTGGCTTGGGTGCAGAGTTTTTCCCTGAAGTGGACCCTGCCTTTTTTACCGTTAAAGTTCGTTCTTATGGTGACTTGTCTATTCACGAAAAAGATGTTGTTATGCGCGAAATCGAGAAGGTGATGCTCGGTCATGACGAGTTTGAAAGTGTCTACACGCGCACAGGATCGAGCGATAATGGGGACGAGATTGGCCAGATTCAAATAACGCCTGTGGATTGGCAATATCGACGCAAAGTGAAAACCATTATTGAGGAACTAAAAGAGACGACAGACCGCTTTTATGGTGTTGAACTTGAGTATAAATTCCCGGACGCAGGACCGCCTGTCGAGCATGATCTCGTGATTGAAGTGTCATCACGAAATTTGAGTGTTAGTGCGTTAGATGAAGCAGCCAAAAAAGTACGACATTGGGCTGATGGTAATCCTGCACTGACCAACTTGAGTGATACCACTAATAAGGAAGGGATTGATTGGCAAATTGATATCCAGCGAGATGACGCCTCTCGCTTTGCAGCGGATGCTACTTTAGTCGGGAATACCGTCCAGTTTGTTACGAACGGCTTGAAAATAGGCGATTATTTGCCCGATGATGCGGATGAAGAAGTCGATATTTTGGTGCGCTATCCGCAAGATAAGCGCGACATAGGTCGATTTGATCAACTGAGAGTGAAAACGGCAGCTGGTCTGGTACCGATTACGAATTTTGCTCAAATCAAACCAGATCATAAGCAAGACACTATTCGTCGGGTCGACGGTCATCGAGTTATCAATATTAAAGCGGATATGGTGGAAGGTTACAATTTGGCGCTTGAGTTACCTAAGATTGCCGCTGGAATGGAACAGCTCGACTTACCGGAAGGCATTGAATATAAGATTCGGGGTCAAAATGAAGAGCAGGAAAACTCATCAGCATTCTTGCAAAATGCTTTTATTGTCGCGCTTGGTGTGATGGCTTTGATTTTAATTACGCAGTTTAATAGCTTTTATCAAGCTTTCTTAATCCTTAGTGCAGTGCTGTTTTCTACCGTTGGTGTCTTCGCCGGGTTACTTATTTTCCAAAAGCCATTTGGCATCATTATGTCGGGAATTGGAGTGATTGCGTTGGCTGGTATCGTGGTAAACAACAATATTGTTTTAATCGATACTTATAATCAGATGCGTAAACGTGGCTTAGAAAAATCTGAGGCTATTTTGCGTACGGGTGTGCAGCGTTTAAGACCCGTTTTACTTACGACGGTGACCACCATATTAGGCTTATTGCCAATGGTGTTAGAAATGAACATCGACTTAGTTAATCAGAAAGTGGAGTTTGGCGCACCAAGCACTCAATGGTGGTCTCAGCTTGCGACCGCTGTCGCGGGTGGTTTGGCGTTTGCGACTTTGCTAACGTTAGTTCTGACACCGTGTTTGCTTATGCTCGGGAGAGAGCATCACTCCGAACAGTAAGCTTTATCGTGATGATATCGACAAAACAAAAAGGGCAGCTTCGCTGCCCTTTTCAATACCTGGCTTACTTCATTGCTAGCAGTTTGCTGTAGCGTTCAAGCTTGTCCATGCTAATTTTCGCGTTTGCCATGAAAGTTTGTCTCGCTTTGCCTGTCAGGGATTTAGATTGTGGCAAATTCACCGTGCGCGGGTTTTTATGGACACCATTCACAAGGAACTCATAGTGCAGGTGAGGGCCAGTTACACGGCCAGTTCCGCCAAGCGTACCAATGGTTTGGCCTTGCTTAACGCGTTGACCAGCTCGTACAGTACGTTTGGTTAAGTGCAGGTACTTGGTAATGTAAGTATTGCTATGTTTAATGAAAACGTAGTTACCATTAAATTTGTTGTAAGACGATTTTTGAACAACGCCATCACCAGCCGCCCAAATCGGGGTGCCCACTGGTGCTGCATAGTCCGTGCCTCTATGAGGACGAACGCGTCCCGTCACTGGATGTAAGCGGCGTGGGTTGAAATTAGACGAAACTCGACGGAAGTCCAACGGCGCGCGTAAGAATGCTTTTTTCATTGCACGCCCATTTTCGTCGTAATACTTGCCACTTTTCTGATCCAATATTGCGGTAAAGGTATCGCCTTGGTTTTTAAAGATCGCAGCAATGATTTTTCCACGGCCGATTACTTCACCTTCTACCACTTCCTCTTGGTAAAGTACTCGGAAGCTGTCGTTTTTACGAATATCTAAAGCAAAGTCGATGTCCCAACCAAATATGCCAGCCAGTTCCATGATTTGGTTACCATTTAATCCAGAAGATATTCCTGCATTCCAAAAGTTTGATTTGATGGTGGCTTCAGCGTAGTTGTACTGGAAGTCGACTTCTTTTTTATCAACTTCAGAAACGTACTTGCCGTCTTTTAATGTGATACGAAAAGTCTCGAACGCGCTTAGTGTTCTTCTTAGCTGCACCAAGTTGTTATTTTCGTCAAAACCAAATTGCAATCGGTCACCAGGTCGAAGCCGAGTTAACTGTTTTTCCACTTCTTTGTCTGATGACACCAGTTCATGTAATAGACGAGCAGAAAGCCCTACGCGACTAAATAAGATGGCAGCACTCTCGCCATTTTTTACCTTGTATGTCTCCCAGCGTAGCACGGCGGGAACCGCAGGCGATGAACTATTTAGTGCACTGAGTTCGAGGGAAACTGGCACAGGATAATGTTGACCAACTTTTAATCGGCTCTGCTGCGGGTCTAGGTCTTGCGGATCAGGTAAAAAGAAGAGCGCGAAGATAATCAGCGCACTAAAAAAACCGATCAATACTTTGTGCAAGAGTGGAAGTCGGACAAAAATCGAATGCATGAGGTACTTGATTGCTAAATTAAACGGAAAAAGTGACAACTACCTAGTCTAACGTGTTTCAAAATGCATCGCTATTCAAGTAATATGTTCAGCTATTATATTTTTGCCAAATCTGTGGGAGTGAACAAGAATGGCGAGCATTGAAGCTGCACTAGCCGAGATTAAGCGCGGTGTTGAAGAGCTGATTCCAGAAGAGGAGCTAATCGCAAAACTAAAAGAAGACCGTCCTCTACGTATTAAATTGGGCGCTGATCCAACAGCACCTGACATTCACCTAGGCCATACGGTTATTTTCAATAAGCTTCGCTTGTTCCAAGAACTAGGTCATGAAGTGACGTTCCTAATCGGTGACTTCACTGCAATGGTTGGTGACCCAACAGGTAAAAACACAACTCGTCCACCGCTAAGTCGCGAAGACGTATTGCGTAACGCTGAAACGTACAAAGAGCAAGTGTTCAAAATTCTCGATCCTGCAAAGACTAAAATTCAGTTTAACTCTGAGTGGCTGTCTGAATTGGGCGCAGAAGGTATGATTCGCCTTGCGGCAAACCAAACCGTTGCTCGTATGCTAGAGCGTGACGACTTTAAAAAGCGTTACGCGGGTGGTCAGCCAATTGCTATTCATGAGTTCATGTACCCACTTCTACAAGGTTGGGACTCAGTAGCAATGGAAACGGATGTTGAATTAGGTGGTACAGACCAGAAGTTCAACCTTCTAATGGGTCGTGAACTGCAAAAGTCTCACGGTCAAAAACCTCAGGTTGTACTGATGATGCCGCTTCTAGTGGGCCTTGATGGCGAGAAGAAGATGTCTAAGTCAGCAAACAACTACATCGGTATCAGCGAAGCGCCAAGCGAAATGTTTGGTAAAATCATGTCTATTTCTGATGACTTAATGTGGAGCTACTACGAGCTGCTCTCTTTCCGTCCTCTGGAAGAGATTGCTCAATTCAAAGCTGATGTAGAAGCGGGCAAAAACCCTCGTGACATCAAAGTATTGCTAGCAAAAGAAATTATTGCTCGTTTCCACAGTGAAGCCGATGCCGATGCAGCAGAGCAAGAATTCGTAAACCGTTTTGCGAAGAACCAAATTCCTGATGAAATGCCAGAGTTTGACTTTGACGCAGGTCGCCCAGTGAGTAATCTGTTGAAAGAAGCAGGCTTATGTCCATCATCGTCAGATGCGATGCGCATGGTTAAGCAGGGCGCTGTGAAGATTGATGGTGAAAAAATTGCGGACAGCAAATTTGCTCCAGAAGCGGGTACTTACGTGTTCCAAGTAGGCAAACGTAAATTTGCTCGTATTACTATTCAGTAATTCATAATGACTGCAAATGAAAGCGTCCGAAGGGCGCTTTTTTTGTATGAAAATTTAGCAAAAACGGCAAAGTAAAACTTCCATACCTGATGAACTTTGCTACTATACTTGCGCTGCCAATAATGGCAGCGCTATCGGAGATTTACATGAACAATACCGACCATCCTCCCAGTCGTTGGGTGAGTAAGATTAAGGGAGCGAAATAACCCGCTTCGGTATTGGCGATCTCCGCCTTACCTAAGTGGTGAGGCATCTTTTCTAACTTTCTTCTCGTTATTTCCTTCATACATTCTGAATAGACAGTGCATTCGCATTGGTTTTCTCTGTGCATCTTAATTGTTGTCTGACTTTTAGCGTGCGAGAGTGGCTTTTTCATGCTTTGTCGATGGTCGTTACCAATGCCAATCGGGAGATTCGCCATGACGGTAATGAACAACACTTTTATTGAAACAACACCAAACTTTTCTGAAGTAGAAATTGGTGCAGCTCGCAATGCATTCTTGCAGTACGAGCAAGAGCAACAAGTCCATTTGCTTACGGTTATGCCGATTGATGAGGCTGTAGGTATTTTACAGCATTGCTCTGTCGGCTATGTGAATAGTCTTATTGCTCAACTTGAGCAAGCAGGTCATGACAAACGCGCACGTCATTATGCTCACCAACTGGGTCTGCATATGTCTGAAGTTGATACACCCGATGGTTATTTATCGACTAGTGTTTTGGGGCACGTGAAGCAGCGTATTGGGTGGATCATTGCACTGGCTCTTTTAGGGATAGTGTCAGGCTTGATCATTGCTCAGTATGAGGACACCCTTAGTCAGCTTGTTTTACTTGCAGTGTACATGCCAGTGATTGCAGCTGCTGGTGGTAACACAGGAACACAAGCAGCAACTTTGGTGATTCGTGCTCTTGCTACTGGAGAGTTAAAAAAACGCCAATGGTTAGAAGTTTTGTGGAAAGAGAGCCGAGTCGCTCTATTTATTGCGCTAGCGATCGCTATCGTGATGATTGGACGCATTATGTTATTTAGTGCAGGACAATCAACAGGAGGCTTTGAACTGACCGATATCGCACTGGCAATAGCAGTTGCGCTGTTCATTCAAGTCACCATTTCTACAACATTGGGCGGGCTGTTGCCAATTATTGCACGAGCTTGCAAGTTGGACCCAGCCGTATTGGTGAGTCCAGTTCTTGCGTCTATCGTCGATATTTCAGGAATGTGGATTTACTTTAACGTGGTGAACTATTTCTTAGGTATTGCCTGACTAAAGTTCACAATGTCATTGTAAAAAAGCTGCTCAAAATGTGTAATCGGGGCGATGACAGGTGTGTTGTCGTCCCGTTTTTCTGGGAAGTAGTCTGAAACAAACTGAACAAAAATGGTGTTAGGTTGACCATTTTTATCCAAGCCATATCCAGCCATATTGTAAGTCCCGTAGATAGAGCCACTTTTCGCGATCAGCTGTCCTTTAATTGGAAGTTTTCGCATACTTTGTCGGTACTTTAATGTGCCGGATTCACCTGATTTCGGCATGATGGCAATCAATTTGAGTTCGTTTTCATGCTTCCAAATATAGCGCAGCATTTCAGCCATCTTGGTCGCGGAGATCCGGTTATTTCGCGAAAGTCCTGAGCCGTCTTCTAGGCGCGCATTACGAATATCAATACCAGTGTTGGCGAAAATGATCTGCTTGATCGCTTCTGTACCGTTAGTAAAACTGCCTGGCTGAACGAAAAATTTAGCACCAAGTGTTTTGGTTAATGTGTCGGCAATCAAGTTGTCAGAGTTTTTGAGCATATCTTCAAGAATGTCTGGTAAGGCCTTTGATTGATGCATTGCGATGAGCTTTCGCTGCTTTTCTGGCGCCGTACCGACCCTAATCTTTCCTGATACTCCAATGTTGAGCTCCTTGAGCAAAGTCGCCAACCTTTGACTGGTGTAACGCTCAGGGTCTTGAACCGCAAATTTCAGTGGCAATGGTTTGTCTCTTTCAACCAAGCACCCTGTTAGCTTGTAGTTGTTATCGGGATTTGCAACTAAACCTAAGTCACAATGACGACTTTTCTTAATGGTTTTAGAAACTGTTTCTACGGTACTTGTGACACGAATAGGTTGATGCTCTGGTACGTAGACCCGCGTTCCACCATCTTTTTGTGTATAGATAGAGGCTTGTACACAGTTGTTATTGAGTGTGATGGTCGATGCCGGAGCGCTGTAGCAAACTCCCAAGATATCCCACGGCCAGCCCACCGCACGGTTATAACCAGTGAATGCGCTGTTATCGAGCCATAGGTCACCGTTAATCCGTTTTAAGCCATTTTTCTTAGCTAGAGTGAGAAGTGATTTTAAGTCGTTGGTTTGGAGTGTTGGGTCGCCGACAAAGTAAATCACTGCATCTGAGTTCGACGTTTCCAGCTTGGTTCGAAACCGGAAATTATCACCCAGTTCTAGCTTTGCGGCTAATGCGGTGACGATTTTTAATGTACTCGCTGGTGGGAACAGTTGTTCGGTAGGATGAACACCGTCAAGCTCAGCATTTTCACTGAGTTTTTCCGCAACTAAACTGATGCGGGCGCCTTCAGGCAACACCTCTTGATGAGGGTACGCTTGTGAAAAAGCAGAAAGTAATGAAGAGAATATGAGCAAGGGCCAACGTAAACGCATAATGATACTTTCTAAGGTGAGTTATGTGATTGAGTATACGCAAGTCCTTTCAATATGCTAGGTAACTAAAGAAATGCTTCAAATGTCTTCATGAATGAGACACGAGAGAAAGGCGCGCTGCTTAAAATGAAGTATAAAAAATGCCCGCTTAAAGCGGGCATTCGATATTCTAGTCAAAGACCGGAATTAGAAGTCGTAACGTAGACCTAGAGCTAGCTCGTCTTCAGCATCGATCTTAGTTGCAACTGTTTTGCTAGTGTCAGTTGAACCAAACTTGTCACCTGCATCAATCAGGTTGAAGTTGTAAGAAATGTAACCACGGAAGTTAGGCTTGAAGTAGTAAGAAGCATCAACAGCGAAGTTGTTTGCAGAAGTTTCGTTGTTAGTTTCTGCATTGTTGTATGATGTTGTAAATACTGTTTGGCCTAGAGTGTAAGCACCCGCTAGCTCGTAACCAGTGTAATCAACTGTGTTACTGTTGTTTGAATCTTCCATTTTCTCGCCGTCAGTGAATACACCAGCGAAGTAAAGATCAGACATTGTGTAAGATGCAGCTAGCATGTACTCGTTAGCTTTGTCTTGATCTGCGTAACCAGCACCTAGCTCAAGACCAGTGTCAGCTAGAGCGTAGATTGCAGATAGAGAGTAACCGTCTTGTTTGTTGTCGTAGTACTCACCAGTGTTTTTGTTTTCCATACGATCAGCGAAGCGGTAGCTTGCTTTTACGCTTAGGTTTTCAAACTGGCCTTTGTAAGCCATCATGTTGTCTGTACGGTCTGATACAGCTAGTTTGTCTGCTGCAGAGTTACCGTGGTAAGCCATGATATCTGTGAAGTCAGTGATAACGCCTAGTGCACCTTCAGTTTTACCGTATGCGAACTCACCGTAAGCACCGCCAAGACCAGCGTAAGCAAGACGAGTTTCTAGATCGCTCTTGTCGTCGCCGTCTACAGTACCGTTTTGAGCAGTCTCAAATTCACCTTCCCAGAAACCAACACCGTATAGGTTGTCATTGATTTCTTGTTTACCAAGGAAGTTTAGACGGATGCGAGATTTGTCTTGAGCGTCGCCATCTTTCATAGATAGACGTGCTTCAGCACGGCCGCCCATTTCTAGAGAAGTACCGTCTTGGTTGTAAAGTTCAGCTGCGTTTACGCCAGTTGCCATAGCTGCTGCAGATACAGAAAGAGCAATTAGAGTCTTTTTCATCTTATTTGTCCTAGTTAGCTGTCCATAATCATTGTTGTATGGGGGAGAGGTGATCTCTCACAAGTTGTTGGTCCAAAATTGGCTAATTGAGCGATATAGTTCGCACTTGTAAGCCGTTGATCTAACAACTCGCTGGACATGTTTTACTGCTAAAGTTTCCGTATGAGTTAGTAAAATGATATAAATCCCACTGATGAACACTGTTCAATTGTGCGTTGTTTTTATTTAAATTACTGTTTTTGATTGAAATTATTGGCAATGACATTGGCCTGACATTGATTAGTTTTTATCTTTTTTGAGGTTTTTGGTGTAATGAACAGTGTTGTTTTTCAATAAATTGAGAAGGTGATTCGCCCTAGAACCGCTCTAAAAGTGAGTTATATCATTATGCCGAAAAGGCATAGTCTTGCTGTCTTTCGAATTAAGATGATTTCGTCCGGGAGTTTGTTTACACTAAACGAAATACATCTTTAAGCGCACTACCCAGTCCTATGACAGGGTGGGCTTTTTTTGTCCAAAGACCCATTTGGGCTTGAGGTTATAAAATGGAAAAAGTTCCAATGACACTACGTGGCGAGCAAAAGCTACGTGCAGAACTCGATCGTCTACTTAAACTACGTCCTCAGATCTCAGAGGCAATTGCTGAAGCTCGTGAGCTAGGTGATTTAAAAGAGAATGCTGAATATCACGCCGCTCGTGAAGAGCAGGGCATTTGTGAAGCACAAATCCGTGACATTGAATACAAACTGTCAGTTGCTCAAGTTATTGATGTAACGAAGATGGAGAACACGGGTAAAGTTATTTTTGGTTCAACCGTAACCTTGATTGATATCGACACCGAAGAAGAAAAAACGTACCAAATCGTTGGTGATGACGAAGCCGATATCAAAGCAGGTCGCATTTCAGTGAGCTCACCTATTGCTCGTGGCCTGATTGGTAAGATGGAAGGCGATGAAGTTGCTATTCAAACTCCGGGTGGCGCGAAAGACTTCGAAATTGACCGAGTAGAATATATCTAAGTCGTTTGGAGTAGCATTACTACTCTGATAAAACGCAAAAAGGTCGCCTCAGGCGACCTTTTTTCTTCAGCAACGTAAGTAGAGTTACTTACGAGGGATTTCGATTTTACGCTCTTCAGACTGGCGGTATAGCACAAGCACTTTACCAATAGTCTGAACTTTTTCAGCGCCCGTCTCACGTACGATAGCGTCGATGATTAGCTGTTTTGTTTCACGATCTTCCGAAGCAACTTTTACTTTGATAAGTTCGTGATGGTTAAGAGCGATTTCAATTTCTGCTAGCACGGCTTCTGTAAGTCCATTTGCGCCCATTAGCACAACAGGTTTTAAACTGTGAGCTAGGCCTTTAAGGTGCTGCTTTTGTTTGGTGCTTAGGTTCATTACGCGGCCAATTTTCTTTAAAATAAGGGTTGAAAAAAGCTATTTTAACGCCATCTATTGCTGAAGACTATAATTTATTGAGTAATAGGTAGCGCCTATTAAAACAATAGCTCCAATTTGTGCCTTGTTGGGATTAAAATGAGTAAACAAAAACATTCGGCTAGTTCTGGTCGTTGGTTGAAAGAACACTTTGATGATAAATACGCGAATGAAGCCCGAAAAAAAGGCTACCGCTCACGTGCTTATTTCAAGATCGATGAGATTCAAACGAAAGATAAATTGTTAAAGCCTGGAATGACAGTCGTCGACTTGGGGGCCGCGCCGGGCGGATGGTCTCAATATGCTGCTAAGATAGTAGGGGACAGTGGTCAGATCATTGCGTGTGACTTGCTTCCTATGGACCCGATTGCTGGCGTTAGCTTTTTACAAGGCGACTTTCGTGATGATGCGGTATTGGAAGCTTTGCTAGAAAGGATCCAACCTTCCATGGTAGACGTAGTAATGTCTGATATGGCGCCTAACATCGCGGGAAACAATTCTGTTGATCAACCTCGCGCTATGTATTTAGTTGAATTAGCTTTAGATATGTGTCGACAAGTTCTAGCGCCTAATGGTAGCTTTGTCGTAAAGGTTTTCCAAGGGGAAGGCTTCGATCAGTATGTGAAAGAAGTCCGAGACATGTTTAAAGCCGTAAAAATTAGAAAACCAGACTCATCGCGAGCTCGCTCTCGAGAGGTCTTCGTCGTAGCCACTGGTTACAAAGGTTAACCATTTTGCTCTCTTGAGAGCGTGTTAACACTATAGCTACAGTTAATGAACTGTAGTACCCTACCTTTAATTACAATTAGTTATCGAGAGGCTTACACCTTGAGTGACATGGCAAAAAATTTAATTCTGTGGCTTGTTATCGCCGTCGTATTGATGTCGGTATTCCAGAGCTTTGGCCCTGGAGAAAGCAATGGCAGAACCGTGGATTACACCACGTTTGTACAGGAAGTTGGCCAAGGCCAGATTCAAGAAGCAACTTTTAAAGACGGTGAAATTAGCTTTGTTCGTCGTGGCGGCGGTGCCAAAATGGTCACTTACATGCCAGTGTATGACCAAAAGCTTCTAGATGACCTAATTAACCAAAACGTGAAAGTACAAGGCACGCCTCCAGAAGAGCAAAGCTTGCTTGGTACTATCTTCATCTCTTGGTTCCCAATGATCTTACTAATTGGTGTATGGATTTTCTTCATGCGTCAAATGCAAGGCGGCGGTGGTAAAGGCGCCATGTCTTTTGGTAAGAGTAAAGCTCGAATGATGAGCGAAGAACAAATCAAGACAACTTTTGCTGACGTTGCTGGTTGTGACGAAGCAAAAGAAGACGTGAAAGAACTGGTGGACTACCTACGCGATCCAAGCCGCTTCCAAAAACTGGGCGGTAAGATTCCAACGGGTGTTCTAATGGTTGGTCCTCCTGGTACGGGTAAAACGCTTCTAGCGAAAGCCATTGCCGGTGAGGCGAAAGTACCATTCTTTACTATCTCTGGTTCTGATTTCGTAGAAATGTTCGTTGGTGTTGGTGCATCTCGTGTACGTGACATGTTTGAACAAGCAAAGAAAGCCGCACCTTGTATCATCTTTATCGATGAGATCGATGCGGTAGGTCGTCAACGTGGCGCAGGTGTTGGTGGTGGTCATGATGAACGTGAACAAACACTAAACCAAATGCTCGTTGAGATGGATGGTTTCGAAGGTAACGAAGGTATTATCGTTATCGCTGCGACTAACCGTCCGGACGTGCTAGACCCTGCGCTACTGCGTCCTGGTCGTTTTGACCGCCAAGTGGTAGTTGGTCTTCCAGATGTACGTGGCCGTGAACAGATCCTAAAAGTTCACATGCGTAAGGTCCCTCTAGCGGGTGATGTAGAGCCTTCTCTCATCGCGCGTGGTACTCCAGGCTTCTCTGGTGCTGACCTAGCAAACTTAGTTAACGAAGCAGCCCTGTTTGCTGCGCGCGGTAACAAGCGCAACGTTTCTATGGTTGAGTTTGAACTGGCGAAAGACAAAATCATGATGGGTGCCGAGCGCCGTTCAATGGTGATGTCTGAGGAAGTGAAAGAGTCAACCGCATACCACGAAGCGGGTCACGCGATTGTTGGTCGCTTGGTTCCTGAACACGATCCAGTGTACAAAGTGTCTATCATTCCACGTGGTCGTGCGTTGGGTGTAACAATGTACCTTCCAGAGCAGGACCGCGTGAGTATGTCTCGCCAACACCTAGAATCAATGATTTCTAGCTTGTATGGTGGTCGTTTAGCAGAAGAACTTATCTACGGTGCTGACAAAGTATCAACCGGTGCTTCTAATGATATCGAGCGCGCAACAGATATTGCTCGTAAGATGGTTACTCAATGGGGTTTCTCTGAAAAGCTTGGCCCTCTGCTGTATGCAGAAGATGAAGGCGAAGTGTTCTTAGGACGTAGTGTAACTCAGACTAAACATGTGTCTGACGATACAGCGAAGTTGATTGATGACGAAGTTCGTCAGATCATTGACCGCAACTACGATCGTGCGAAGAAGATTCTTCAAGAGAACATGGATATCATGCATGCGATGAAAGATGCGCTGATGAAGTATGAAACCATTGATGCTCGCCAGATTGATGACTTAATGGAGCGCAAAGCTGAAATTCGTGAGCCTGCGGGCTGGAGTGATAACTCAGCAAGCAAACCAGAAGACAGCGACAAGCCTCAAGCAAAGCAAGAAGTTAAAGAAGAAGCAATGGATACTGCGAAAGATGCAGAACAGCCTAGCTCTTCTGGAACAACTTCTAACGAAGCGCCTGAAAAGAAAGACTCTGAATAAAGAGTATCGATAATATTAAACCCCGAGTTATCTCGGGGTTTTTGTGTTTATGATGATGATTACAGCAAATAACAAATCTTTGGACCTTTCGCGTCCACATGTCATGGCCATTCTAAATGTGACACCGGATTCCTTTTCGGATGGCGGTAAATACAACTCAATTGAACTTGCTCTTGCTCAAGTTGATAAAATGATAAAGGCTGGTGTAAGTATTGTTGATGTTGGTGGTGAATCGACAAGACCTGGTGCACCGGATGTGTCTTTGGAAGAAGAGCTTAGGCGTGTTGTCCCAGTAATCAAAGCCATTCGTGAAAAGTATGATGTGTGGATTTCCGTTGACACCAGTAAAGCAGAAGTGATGCGTCAAGCAATTGATGCTGGGGCTGATTTGATCAATGACATCCGCTCGCTGCAAGAGCCAGGTGCTCTGGAAGTCGCAGCAGAAGCAAACCTTCCAATTTGTCTGATGCATATGAAAGGTCAGCCTAGGACCATGCAAGTTGACCCTCATTACGATGATTTAATGGGGGACGTGTCGGCTTTTCTAGAAGAACGTATCGCGGCGTGTGAAGCAGCAGGGATTGATAAATCTCAACTGATTCTCGATCCTGGGTTTGGCTTTGGCAAAACAATCGAACACAATTATCATATGCTTGCTCATCTTGAAAAGTTTCATGAATTCGGCCTGCCTATTTTGGCTGGCATGTCTCGTAAATCCATGATCTTCAAACTGTTAGACAAGCCAGCGGCAGAGTGTACGAACGCAAGTGTCGTTTGTGCTACGATTGCCGCGATGAAAGGCGCGCAGATCATTCGCGTGCATGACTTTGAAGAGACAATCGAAGCGATGAAAGTTGTTGAGATGACGAAAAACAATATTTAAAAATAATAAAGGAAAGTTTATGTCGAATGAAAGACGTTACTTTGGTACTGACGGTGTGCGCGGTAAAGTAGGACAATACCCAATCACTCCAGACTTCGTACTTAAGCTTGGCTGGGCTGCTGGTCGTGTACTAGCGAAACAAGGCACAAAGAAAGTTATCATAGGTAAAGATACACGTATTTCAGGTTATATGCTTGAATCTGCACTAGAGGCAGGCCTTGCAGCTGCGGGACTTAAAGCAACATTTACTGGTCCCATGCCAACTCCAGCTGTGGCCTATTTAACTCAGACTTTCCGTGCCGAGGCTGGTATTGTGATTTCTGCATCACATAACCCATATTACGACAACGGCATTAAGTTCTTTTCTTCTGAGGGTACTAAGCTACCTGACGATATCGAATTGGCGATCGAAGCTGAGTTAGATAAAGAAATTGAATGTGTGGAGTCTGCTGAGCTTGGTAAAGCAACCCGCCTAAATGATGCAGCTGGTCGTTACATCGAATTCTGTAAGAGTACTTTCCCATCTGAGTTGAGCCTTGCGAACTTTAAGATCGTAGTAGACTGTGCGCACGGTGCAACGTACCACATCGCTCCAAATGTTTTCAAAGAACTTGGGGCAGAAGTTATCGCTATGGGCGTAGAGCCTAACGGCATCAACATTAATGAAAACGTGGGCGCAACAGACGTACGAGCTCTTCAACAGCGTGTTGTTGAAGAGCAAGCGCATCTTGGTCTCGCGTTTGATGGTGATGGTGACCGTATCATTATGGTCGATCACTTGGGTAACAAAGTTGATGGTGACCAAATTGCTTATATCATCGCTCGTGATGCACTTCGTCGTGGTGAGCTAAAGGGTGGTGTTGTTGGTACACTAATGACTAACTTGGGTATGGAAAATGGTTTAAAGCAGCTAGGCATTCCGTTTGTACGTGCAGCTGTTGGTGACCGTTATGTCATGGAGCAACTGCTAGAAAAAGGTTGGAAAATTGGTGCTGAAAACTCAGGCCATGTGATCTTATTAGATAAAGTCACAACCGGCGATGCGATTGTTGCTGCACTTCAAGTACTTGCTTCTGTAATTGGCAGCGATATGTCTTTGTATGAACTATCGCAAGGAATGACATTATATCCTCAGGTTTTAGAAAATGTCCGTTTTTCAGGAGAAAGTAACCCTCTTGAAGCTACAGCTGTATTAAACGCTGTTGCTGAAGTCGAGGCAACGCTTGGTGATAAAGGGCGTGTACTGCTGCGCAAGTCTGGCACTGAGCCTTTGATCCGCGTTATGGTGGAAGGCGAAGATGGTGAACTAGTTCAACACTCAGCATTGAAAATCGCTGAGGCTGTTAAAGCAAGTTGTTAATCATTGCGTTAAAGCATGTCTTGAATGAAAAGGGCATCTTTTGCCCTTTTTTTGAGCGCTTAACGCATTGGCATTGATTTTTTACTAATTTTCCCTTGTCAGCGTTACTGGCTTTCGCTAGTATTGCTCCGCCTCCCGTTAGGAGGTCGCTAGCCTTGTTCATAATGATTTATTCTTTTGAACGGCGCTGGCTCAACAATTTGGAACATAGGTGGAAAAAATGTTTTCAGTTCTACTTGTGATTTACCTGTTGGCAGCGCTTGGTGTGATTGGCCTTGTGTTGATTCAACAAGGTAAAGGCGCAGATATGGGAGCCTCGTTCGGTGCTGGTGCTTCAAACACAGTGTTTGGTGCTGGCGGCTCAGGTAATTTCTTAACCCGAACAACTGCTATTTTAGCAACCGTATTCTTTATCGTTAGCTTGTTACTTGGTCGTATGTCTACGCACCAGACTGAATCACAATGGGTAGACCCAACGTTAGGTCAACCAGTTGTTGAACAAGTTAAGGATGCAGCGAGTGAAGTTCCTGCCCCTGCGGGTGATGAAATTCCTCAATAAGCTGTAAGGTTTTGATGCCGAGATGGTGAAATTGGTAGACACGCTAGCATGAGGTGCTAGTGCCTTAGGTGTGAGGGTTCGAGTCCCTCTCTCGGCACCATGTATTTACAAACTTGTAAATCACTTGTTTGCGAGTATAATGCTCAGCAAGTCGAACGCGGGGTGGAGCAGCTTGGTAGCTCGTCGGGCTCATAACCCGAAGGTCGTCGGTTCAAATCCGGCCCCCGCAACCAATCTCTTTCTTTAAAAGGAAATCGTAGATTGGCAAGTTTGCGTAGTGCTAACCACACTACGAGTTAAGAAAAGCAATTGTTGGCTATTCTTAACGTATCAGGGTCCAGCAGCATAAAACCCCGACTATCGGGGTTTTTTGTTATCTGAGCTTTTTGAAATAGCTCAGATACTGCTTGGTTTTTTGATTGGGCTCTGAGCCCTTTTTTTGTTTCTGGAGTGGTTAAATGACTGGTTTAGAAAGACAACTTACTGAAATGCTTGACGCGCCAGTAGCGGCATCAGGTTATGAGTTAGTTGGATTAGAATTCATTCGTGCAGGCGCGCACTCAACGTTACGTATCTACATTGACCATGAAAATGGTATTAACGTAGACGACTGTGCAGAAGTTAGCCACCAAGTTAGTGCAGTTTTAGACGTTGAAGATCCAATTTCTGTTGCTTACAGCCTAGAAGTGTCTTCTCCAGGTTTAGAAAGACCACTTTTTAAAGCAGCACATTACGAGCAATTTATTGGTCACGAGGTCAGCATCGTATTGAAAATGGCTGTAGCAAACCGTCGTAAGTGGAAAGGTATTATCCACGGTGTTGATGGCGAAACAGTGACAATTACTGTAGACGGTCAGCAAGAAGAGTTTGCTCTAAGTAACATTTCCAAAGCTAACCTGATCCCTAAATTTTAGTTCCCTAAAAAAGTTTAAGCTTAGAGGCTAAATATAATGAGTAAAGAAATTTTAGCGGTAGCAGAAGCGGTATCGAACGAAAAAGCGGTACCTCGTGAGCGTATCTTTGAGGCTCTTGAGATTGCTCTAGCAACTTCTACAAAGAAAAAATACGAAATCGAAATCGACGTACGTGTTGCCATTGACCGTAAAACCGGTGAATTTGTAACTTACCGCCGTTGGTTAGTTGTTGATGACGTTGAGAACCCTACAAAAGAGATCTCACTAGAAGCAGCGCAATACGAAGATGACTCAATCGAGCTTGGCGACTACGTAGAAGACGAAATCGAATCAGTAACGTTTGACCGTATTACGACTCAAACTGCTAAGCAAGTTATCGTACAAAAAGTTCGTGAAGCTGAGCGCGCACAAATCGTTGAACAGTTCATCGACAATGAAGGTGATCTAATCACTGGTGTCGTGAAAAAAGTAAACCGTGACACAATCGTGCTTGATCTTGGTAATAACGCTGAAGCGGTAATCCTGCGTGATGACCAACTTCCTCGTGAAAACTTCCGTCCAGGCGACCGCGTACGTGGCCTTCTTTACAAAGTCGCGCCTGAAGCACGTGGTTTCCAATTGTTCATCACTCGTTCTAAGCCAGAAATGTTGGCAGAACTGTTCCGTGTTGAAGTGCCTGAAATCGCAGAAGATATTATCGAGCTGAAAGGCGCAGCACGTGATCCTGGTTCTCGCGCTAAGATCGCTGTCAAAACAAATGACAAACGTATCGACCCTGTAGGTGCGTGTGTTGGTATGCGTGGTGCACGTGTACAAGCTGTTTCTGGCGAACTTGGTGGGGAGCGTATCGATATCGTTCTTTGGGATGATAACCCAGCTCAATTCGTTATCAACGCAATGGCGCCAGCTGATGTTGCTTCTATCATCGTTGATGAGGATGCACACTCAATGGACATCGCAGTTGAAGCTGACAACCTAGCGCAAGCTATTGGTCGTAACGGTCAAAACGTGCGTCTAGCATCTCAACTAACCGGTTGGGAACTGAATGTTATGACAGTTGCTGATCTTCAGAAGAAACACGCTGAAGAATCACAAGCATCTATTGAAAACTTCATGAAGTACCTAGATATTGAAGAAGACTTCGCTCAACTTCTTGTTGAAGAAGGTTTCTCAACGCTAGAAGAAATCGCATACGTGCCAGTTAACGAGCTACTAGAAATCGATGGTTTGAATGAAGAACTAATCGAAGAGCTTCGTGGACGTGCAAAAGATGCACTAACGACGATCGCACTAGCACAAGAAGAGTCTTTTGAAGGTCTAGAACCAGCTGAGGACCTACTTGCACTTGAAGGTCTTGAGCGTGAGATGGCATTTAAATTGGCAGCGAAAGGTGTAGCGACACTGGAAGATCTTGCTGACCAAGGTATTGACGATTTAGAAGGTATCGAAGGCCTGACCGAAGAACGTGCAGGTGAGCTAATTATGGCCGCACGTAACATCTGTTGGTTCGGCGAAGAAGCATAATTTTCGGCAAGGAGGAAGCGGCATGACACAATTAACAGTTAAAGCACTGAGTGATGAGATTGGTACGCCAGTCGACCGCTTGATTGAACAACTTGCTGACGCTGGCATTAAAAAGGCGAGCTCTGACAATGTTACTGATGAAGAGAAGCAGAAGCTTCTCTCTCATTTAAAGAAAGAACACGGTGATAAATCAGGTGATTCAGAGCCGACTCGCCTTACGCTTCAGCGTAAAACTCGTAGTACACTTAGTGTGAACGCGGGTGGTGGTAAGAGTAAGAATGTTCAGGTTGAGGTGCGCAAAAAACGTACATACGTGAAGCGCAGCACAATTGAAGATGAAGCGAAACGTGAAGCTGAAGAAGCAGCACAACGTGAAGCAGAAGAAGCAGCAAAACGTGCAGCAGAAGAAGCTGCAAAACGTGAAGCTGAAGAAGCTGCGAAACGTGAAGCTGAAGAAGCTGCAAAACGTGAAGCGGAAGAAAAAGCGAAACGTGAAGCTGAAGAAAAAGCGAAGCGAGACGTAGATACGAATGCACAACGTAATGCTGAAGAAAAAGCAAAGCGTGATGCTGAAGAGAAAATTAAGCAAGAAGCAGCGCGAAAAGAGGCCGACGAGCTTAAACGTCGTCAGGAAGAAGAAGCTAAGCGTAAGGCTGAAGAGGAAAGTCAGCGCAAGCTTGAAGAAGCTCGCGAATTGGCTGAAAAGAATAAAGAGCGTTGGTCTGCTGCAGAAGAGAAAAAGGGTGATATGGAAGATACAGATTACCATGTAACGACTTCACAATACGCACGTGAAGCCGAAGATGAAGCAGATCGCAAAGTAGAAGGCGGTCGTCGTAAGAAGAAAAAAGCAGCTTCGGGTAAAGACGACCAAGCTCGCGGTGGCCGTAACAACCAACGTGGCGGTAGAGGTCGTAAGGGCAAACTTGCTAAGCCGACTTCAATGCAGCACGGGTTTGATAAGTCAGCAACGGTTGCTAAGCAAGACGTTGTAATTGGCGAAACGATCGTTCTATCAGAACTTGCTAACAAGATGTCGGTTAAAGCGACAGAAGTTATCAAAGTAATGATGAAGATGGGCGCTATGGCGACTATCAACCAAGTGATCGACCAAGAAACAGCACAACTTGTTGCTGAAGAAATGGGCCATAAAGTAGTTCTTCGTAAAGAGAACGAACTGGAAGAAGCGGTACTATCTGACCGTGACACTAACGCGGAAGCAGTTCCACGTGCTCCAGTTGTTACTATCATGGGTCACGTTGACCACGGTAAAACGTCAACACTTGACTACATCCGTCGCACACACGTTGCTTCTGGCGAAGCGGGTGGTATTACTCAGCACATTGGTGCGTACCACGTTGAAACAGACAACGGCATGATCACGTTCCTTGATACTCCTGGACACGCAGCGTTTACTGCAATGCGTGCTCGTGGTGCTCAAGCAACAGATATCGTTGTTCTTGTTGTTGCAGCAGACGATGGCGTAATGCCACAAACAGTAGAAGCGATTCAGCACGCGAAAGCGGCAGGCGTTCCTCTAATTGTTGCTGTGAACAAGATCGATAAAGAAGACGCGAACCCAGATAACGTTAAGAACGAGCTTGCTCAATACGACGTTATTCCTGAAGAGTGGGGCGGTGAGAACATGTTCGTTCACATCTCTGCTAAACAGGGTACAAACATCGATGGTCTTCTAGAAGCAATCCTTCTTCAGTCTGAAGTTCTTGAACTTACAGCTGTAGCTGAAGGCATGGCATCTGGTGTTGTTGTTGAATCTCGCCTAGATAAAGGTCGTGGTCCAGTTGCAACAGTACTTGTTCAATCAGGTACACTAAACAAAGGCGACATCGTTCTTTGTGGTCAAGAATACGGCCGTGTTCGTGCAATGCGTGATGAGCTAGGTAAAGAAATTACTTCGGCTGGCCCATCTATCCCTGTAGAGATCCTAGGTCTTTCAGGTGTACCATCTTCAGGTGATGAAGCAACAGTAGTTCGTGACGAGCGTAAAGCGCGTGAAGTAGCTAACTACCGTGCTGGTAAGTTCCGTGAAGTGAAACTTGCTCGTCAGCAGAAATCTAAACTAGAGAACATGTTCTCTAACATGACTGCTGGTGAAGTTGCTGAACTTAACGTTGTACTTAAAGCAGACGTTCAAGGTTCTGTAGAAGCAATCGCAGACTCACTAGTTAAGCTATCTACTGACGAAGTTAAAGTGAACATCGTTGGTTCTGGTGTAGGTGGTATTACGGAAACTGACGTAGTACTAGCGGAAGCTTCAAACGCAATCATCCTTGGCTTTAACGTTCGTGCAGATGCTTCTGCTCGCCGTGCTGTTGAAGCCGCAGCTGTTGACTTACGTTACTACTCAATCATTTACCAATTGATTGATGAAGTGAAACAAGCAATGGGCGGTATGCTTGCTCCAGAATTCAAGCAAGAGATCATTGGTCTTGCTGAAGTTCGTGACGTGTTTAAGTCACCGAAACTGGGCGCTATCGCTGGTTGTATGGTTACAGAAGGTGTGATCAAGCGTAACAACCCAATCCGTGTACTACGTGATAACGTTGTTATTTACGAAGGTGAACTAGAGTCACTACGTCGTTTCAAAGATGACGTTCAAGAAGTTAAGAATGGCTACGAATGTGGTATCGGCGTTAAGAACTACAATGATGTTCGCGTTGGTGACCAAATCGAAGTCTTCGAAATCGTTGAAATTAAACGTACTCTAGACTAATTGACTAAAATTACTAATATTGTCTTTGAAAGATAAGTAGTAATTGGTTGTTGAATACACCATGGGGGGCTGGCTTTGACCAACCCCCCATTCTTTCTATATAAGAGTAAAGATATGTCAAAAGAATTTAGCCGCACGCAGCGCGTTGCACAGCAGCTGCAAAAAGAACTAGCGATGATCCTTCAACGTGAAGTTCGTGACTCTCGCCTTGGCATGGTGACGATCTCAGACGTAGAAGTCTCTCGTGACCTAGCTTACGCAAAAGTATTTGTGACCTTCCTGTGTGTGGGTGAGCAAACACCTGAATCATGTCTAGCAGCGCTACGTGAGCACGAAGTGCACATTCGCATGATGTTAGGTAAGCGTATTCGTCTACGTTTAACGCCAGAAATCCGCTTCCACTATGACAATACGCTTGTTGAAGGTATGCGTATGTCTAACCTAGTGTCTGAAGTCGTTAGTTCAGACAAACAAAAGCAAAAAGATTCTGGTCGTGAGGACGAAGAATAATGGCTCGTCGTCGTAAAGGTCGTCCAATTAATGGCGTTATACTGTTGGACAAACCAACAGGTATCTCTTCCAATGATGCACTGCAAAAAGTAAAGCGAATCTACTTTGCTGAGAAAGCAGGCCACACTGGAGCCTTGGACCCATTAGCGACAGGCATGCTGCCAATTTGCTTGGGTGAAGCGACAAAATTTTCTCAGTTTCTTCTTGATTCTGATAAACGCTACCGTGTGATCGCAAAGCTGGGTGAACGTACCAATACGTCTGACTCGGATGGTGAAGTTGTAGAGACGCGTCCAGTCGATGTTACGTTAGACAAGCTAGAAGCGTGCATCGATCAGTTCCGTGGTGAATCTGATCAAGTGCCTTCCATGTTCTCTGCGTTGAAGTATCAAGGTAAACCCTTGTATGAATACGCTCGTAAAGGCATCGAAGTTCCGCGTGAATCTCGTAAGATCACGGTATATGAGATTGTTCTTCACCGTTTTGAAGGCGATGAAGTAGAGATGGAAGTGCACTGCTCTAAAGGTACCTATATTCGTACTATCGTTGATGATCTGGGCGAAATGTTAGGTTGTGGTGCGCACGTAACTATGCTTCGTCGTACTGGTGTTGCTAAATACCCTTACGAGAATATGGTAACACTTGAGCAACTAAATGAGTTGCTAGAGCAAGCTCACCGCGAGGAACGAGCGCCTCGAGAGCTACTGGACCCACTGCTTTTGCCAATGGATACAGCGGTAGAAGACTTACCAGAAGTCAACTTGGTGCCTGAACTGGCGAATATGGTCCAACATGGGCAGCCCGTTCAAGTATTTGGTGCTCCAACTGAGGGCTCACTTCGCCTTACTATGGGTGAAGAACGCTTGTTTATTGGCGTTGGCGAAATGAACGAAGATGGCAAAATCGCTCCTAAGCGATTGGTCGTGTTCCGAGATGACGTTGCATCCAAGTAAATGATTGAAAATACCGACCTGAGTGTCGGTATTTTTATATTGCACGAGATAGGAATTTTCCCTATAATCCGCGCTTCGCGTAGCGGCTGAATCAGAGATTGGCTGCTACAACTTTAAACCTACTCTTATTAGGAGAGAATTATGTCTCTGAATGCAGAAACTAAAGCAGCAATCGTTGCAGAATACGCACAAGGCGAAGGCGACACTGGTTCACCAGAAGTTCAAGTAGCTCTACTTACAGCTTCTATCAACCACCTACAAGGTCACTTCAAAGCGCACAAAGGCGATCACCACAGCCGTCGTGGTCTTCTACGCATGGTTTCTCGTCGTCGTAAGCTTCTAGATTACCTAAAAGGTAAAAACCTAGCTCGCTACCAAGACCTAATCAAACGTCTAGGCCTACGTCGCTAATCAGCGACTGCATAGCAGTTTGTCTAAAAAGGGGCTTTATGCCCCTTTTTTGTTGCCTAAATTTAGCCAAATTAGACTTATGCCGTTATAATACTGGCGGCTAAACCTTGTAAGAGGTTTTCTCAAAAGCTCATAGCATTACAGTCAACCACGTCGACCAAAAGGTCGCGACTATTCAAAAGGAATTTCCGAGTTTCTTTTTACTAGTCGCGATTCGTAATGCCTTGAGTGTCAATTAACACATCTAAGATTTCTTTAAGCACTAAAGGAAGATTAGAAACAAGGAATAACAATGTTCGAAAAACCAGTTGTTAAAACGTTCCAGTACGGTAACCACACAGTTACTTTAGAAACTGGCGTTATTGCACGTCAAGCTACAGCAGCAGTTATGGTCACAATGGATGATACGTCTGTATTCGTATCTGTTGTAGGTAAAAAAGAAGCCGTTGCAGGTCAAGACTTCTTCCCACTAACGGTTAACTACCAAGAGCGTACTTACGCTGCGGGTAAAATCCCAGGCGGCTTCTTCAAACGTGAAGGTCGTCCTTCTGAAGGCGAAACGCTAACAGCTCGTCTAATCGACCGTCCAATCCGTCCGCTATTCCCAGACGCGTTTAAAAACGAAGTTCAGGTTATCGCGACAGTAATGTCTGTAAACCCAGATGTTCAGCCAGATATCGTTACAATGCTCGGTACTTCTGCTGCTCTTGCTATCTCTGGCATTCCATTCAACGGCCCTATCGGTGCGGCGCGTGTTGGTCATATCGATGGTCAGCTTGTACTTAACCCTAGCCAAACTGAACTAGAAACTTCTAAGCTTGACCTTGTTGTTGCAGGTACAGAGTCAGCAGTACTGATGGTTGAGTCAGAAGCGGACAACCTAACTGAAGAAGAAATGCTAGCGGCGGTTGTTTATGGTCATGACCAACAACAAGTTGCTATTCAAGCTATCAACGAATTCAAAGCAGAAGTTGCAACTCCTGCTTGGGATTGGGTTGCTCCTGAAGAGAACACAGCGCTTAAAAATAAGATTGCTGATCTAGCAGAAGCTAAACTTGTTGAAGCTTACCAAATTACTGAGAAAATGGCTCGTTACGACCGCATCCATGAGATCGCTGCGGAAGTAAATGAAGTTCTTCTTGCTGAAGATCCTGAAGCAGACACAAAAGAAATCCACACTATCTTCCATGATCTAGAGAAGACAGTAGTACGTAGCCGTATTATTGCAGGTAACCCTCGTATCGATGGTCGTGAAAAAGACATGGTTCGTGCACTAGATGTACGTACTGGTGTTCTTCCTCGTACTCACGGTAGCGCGCTATTCACTCGTGGTGAAACTCAGGCGATCGTTACGGCAACGCTAGGTACTCAGCGTGATGCTCAAATCATCGATGAGCTAACTGGTGAGCGTAAAGATCACTTCCTACTGCACTACAACTTCCCTCCATACTGTGTAGGTGAAACTGGTTTTGTAGGTTCTCCTAAGCGTCGTGAAATCGGCCACGGTAAACTGGCGAAGCGTGGTATTGCTGCAGTAATGCCTTCTGTTGATGAGTTCCCATACACAGTACGTGTTGTATCGGAAATCACTGAATCTAACGGTTCATCTTCAATGGCTTCAGTATGTGGTACTTCTCTTGCGCTTATGGACGCAGGTGTACCAATCAAAGCATCTGTTGCTGGTATCGCAATGGGTCTTGTTAAAGAAGGTGACGATTTCGTTGTACTTTCTGACATCCTTGGCGATGAAGACCATCTAGGTGACATGGACTTTAAAGTAGCAGGTACTAACACTGGTATCACTGCACTTCAAATGGACATCAAGATCGAAGGCATCACTAAAGAAATCATGCAAATTGCGCTTAACCAAGCTCAAGGCGCACGTAAGCACATCCTATCTGTAATGGATGAAGCAATCTCTGGTGCTCGTGAAGACATCTCTGAATTTGCTCCGCGTATTCACACGATGAAGATCAGCGCTGAGAAGATCAAAGACGTTATCGGTAAAGGTGGTGCAGTTATCCGTGCTCTAACTGAAGAGACTGGTACAACTATCGAAATCGAAGACGACGGTACTATCAAGATTGCGGCAACTGAAGGCACTGCTGCGAAAGAAGCTATCCGCCGTATCGAAGAGATCACTGCTGAAGTTGAAGTGGGCCGTATCTACACAGGTAAAGTTGCACGTCTAGCAGACTTCGGTGCATTCGTAACGGTTCTTCCAGGCAAAGATGGTCTTGTACACATTTCTCAAATCGCAGAAAAACGCGTAGAGAAAGTGTCTGACTACCTAGCTGAAGGTCAAGAAGTTCAAGTTAAAGTTCTTGAAATCGACCGCCAAGGCCGTGTACGTCTAAGCATGAAAGAAGCGGTAGAAAAGCCAGCTGAAGAAGCTGCTGCTGAAGCACCGGCTGCTAAAGACGAGTAAGACAAAATGAGACTTTCAGCCTTTTATTAGATTAAGGGCCTGAAAGCATGTTATAAAAGGGGAGCATTTTCGCTCCCCTTTTTTGGTTTGTTTCGATGTATTAACCTCAAACGAGGTTATCGCCCATATTGCATTAAGAGAAACAAATCTTGAGCGGTCCAAACAGGAGTATCAATTAGTGAAATGGTTTCAAACCGCAATTTTATGTGTTGCTATCGCGCTGACCGGTTGTGCAAATACTTCTCAACAATCAGCACAAAAGTGGTTATATCCACCGATGGCGGTGCCACTTCAGCCTAGTGTTCAACAAGAAGTACAAATCGCGCGTCTCTCGCAGTTGCTACAACGTCCTGACCTTAGTGATGAAGTGCGCGCTAAAATGCATTATGAGCGCGGTAGCTACTACGACAGCGTTGGTTTGCGTGATCTTGCCCGTTTGGACTTTAACCAGTCTTTGCAGTTGAATCCTGCTCAGCCGGACATCTTCAATCTTTTGGGAGTATACTTTACCCAAGTAGGAGAGTTTGATGCGGCATATGAAGCGTTTGACTCGACCATAGAGTTGGCTCCTGATAATACCTATGCTGAGCGCAACCGTGCGATTGCACTGTATTATGGTGGCCGAATCGATCTCGCTTTAGAAGATATGACCAAGCATTATCAAGAAATGCCAACGGATCCTTTTCGTTCATTATGGCTGTACATCATCGAAGCTGAGCAAAATCCAGAGCAAGCAAAAGCCAATCTTCAACAGCGTTATTTACGAGATCGTAGTGAAGAGTGGGGATGGGTTCTTGTTGCCATCATGCTACGAGACGTCTCGGACGAAGACGCGCTTAAAGCAATTATGGATGGAACGAGAGAGAATTATCGTCTAGCTGAACGATTGACGGAAACGTATTTCTACCTTGGAAAGCGTAATCAGCTTGAAGGTGATATCGCAAGTGCCATCTCACTTTATAAGCTCGCGATTTCGTTCAACGTTTACGATTATGTTGAGCATCGCTATTCTTTCTTGGAGCTGGCGCAAATTTACGATCAATTACAGCAAGATAGATTGGCCAAGTTAAAGGCTGCCAAGAAGCTGGAAATTGAATGATTTAGAGCCGCTCGATGAGAGCGGCTTTTTTTATGATTGAACTTGATGAGTGACTCATTTAAAATAGTTAGTCTTGCTAACTAAGTGGTGGTGGCTTTTATGGCATTAGAAGAAAGCTTGATTGATTTAGAGCGTTTTTGCGCCAAAGCTTGGCGTGTCTATGCCAAAGAAGATCCATTATCACATCTAAGCTTTAATGAGTTCGATTATTTACGTGTGATTCAGGTTTACCCTGAGGGTGTGCGAATAACCGATCTTGCAGAAGAGCTGCAAGTGACTAAGCCTTCCGCATCGACAATGGTTGTGCGTTTGGAAAAAAAGGGTTTGGTGAAACGCATCGCATGTAATGAGGATGCTCGTGCTAAGCGTGTGTTGCTTACGGAAGAAGTCGCAGAAAAAATGTCTTTGGAGCAGGTAGTGTACAAAGATATCTCTGAACAAATGATGCAACAATTAAATCAGCAAGAAGCTGAGCAGTTACAAGCTTTACTGAATAAAGCATTGAGCAATAAGTCATTTTAAACTAAACCAAAGGCCTCCGCTGTACGCATTAGCCTTTGGTGTTTCATTTTTCTTTTATTTAATTTAACCATTTAGTTAGCCTTGCTAATTAAATGGTTAGCTTTGCTAACTACTGGTGGCAGTCATGCAAAACTCAATTTATAGACAGTTTTGGAAATATACGATTCCAACCGTCGCAGCAATGCTCGTAAACGGTTTGTATCAAATAGTTGATGGCATTTTTATTGGCCGTTATGTTGGCGCTGACGGATTAGCTGGGATCAATGTTGCGTGGCCTATTATCGGTTCGATCCTCGGTATAGGAATGATGATTGGGGTGGGGACTGGTGCACTGACCTCGATCAAGCAAGGAGAGAATGATCATGAAGGCGCTAAGCGAATCCTAACGACCGGATTGACGTTGTTAGCGGCATTGATGCCAATCGTTGCTACAATATTGTTCTTGTTTTCGGATGAATTTATTCGCTGGCAAGGAGCGGAAGGGCGAGTGTTTGAACTTGCGCTGCAATATTTGCATATTCTGATTGTCGCGTGCGTATTCACGTTGGGTTCTATCGCGGTTCCGTTTCTGTTACGCAATGACGACAGCCCGAACTTAGCAACGATTTTGATGGTCATCGGTGCCGTTATTAACATCGTATTAGACTACGTATTTATTGCTTGGTTGGAGTGGGAGTTAACCGGAGCCGCTATTGCCACTGCACTTGCACAATTAGTGGTCACTGTGCTAGGTATTGGTTACTTCTTTACTTCAAAAGCAACATTACGCCTTCGTATCAGCGACTTCAAAGTTCAGGTTGATGCTGCACCAAAGATTATCATGATAGGTACATCAAGTTTCTTTATGTACGCCTACGGCTCTGTGATGGTTGCACTGCACAACGCGTTATTTGCTCAATACGGAAGTGCAATGTTGATCGGAGCGTACGCCATTTTGGGGTACATCGTGACGGTTTACTATCTGATAGCCGAAGGAATTGCGAATGGTATGCAGCCTTTAGTGAGCTTCAACCACGGTGCACGTAATCAGGAGAACATCAGAAAGTTATTAAAGGTCGCGATGGGGACATCTGTGCTTGGTGGGGTGGCGTTCGTTGTTTTGATGAACCTTTTCCCGTACGAACTGGTTGCGGTGTTTAATAATGCTGACCAACAGTTGATTGATAGCACCGTGATCGGGATTCGTTTACACATGTTTGCGTTGTTCTTAGATGGTTTTTTAGTTGTGGCGGCCGCGTACTATCAATCAGTAAACAAAGGCAGCAAAGCCATGTTTGTAACACTAGGTAACATGCTGGTCCAGTTGCCATTCTTATTCATTATGCCGAAACTTTTCGGCGTGACAGGCATTTGGTTAGCTTTCCCATTGTCTAACATTGCATTGAGTTTGGTCGTGATCAGTATGTTGTGGCGAGATGTGAAAAAGCTGCTTAATGAGAGTTCTGTCGAACCAAGGGTGCAAGCCTGCTAACAAAAGCTAACAGATAAAAGCGAGGCTAGGCCTCGCTTTTATCTTTAAGGATTAAATGGTTTTTACTTCTAAGCCCGCTAGTTGATGCCAATAGCCATTGCATTGGCGGCTTTCGAGCTTTTCAGGATTATCGCCGTATTCGTTTGAGCGAAAACGCTCTAACTCTGAAAAAGTGTCGATACCAAGAGGGCTTAACCGGACCACATCAACCAGCCCTTTCATAGTAGGTAAGTCATTGATGAGGTTGTAGCAATACCCTGACTGTGTTTGAATGCCGTTAAGGTTAAAGACTTCTTGCCCTTCTTGGCTGCTGACCTGGATACCCGTAGGGTATTTGATACAGCAGGTTTCGCAATCGTCTTTCGCTCGGTTTTCAGCTCGGGCTGTGAAACAGCGAGCGGAATACGCTAAAGGCAAATAACCGTGGCTAAATACCTCAACTTCAAACTTGTTACGAATACCAAGCTCGTCACACTGAACTAAAGTATCGTTTAACCATTCGCGAGAGAGCTCGACAGGCATGCACCAACGCATCATACCTTGCTTCAAAAATAAGTTGAGCGTGTGTGCGTTATAAGTATTGATTGCAGGGCCAACGACGAAAGGCACTTTATGCTCTGATGCCAATTGAACAGCAGATACGTCATTTGCTTCAATCGCGAAGTCACCGTTGTCGATGTACTTCTTCATTATGTTTACTTCACTCGGAGCTTCTAGTAGTGCCATTGTTGATAGCACCACTTGCTTGCCAGATGCAGACAGCTCTTTTGCGATTTCAAGCCAATGCGAAGGCTTCATTTCTCGACGTTTTGAACATACGGTTTCCCCAAGATAGATGATGTCCGCGGAGCTTGATTTCGCTTGTTCATAAAACGCTTCGATGTCTTGTTTTGGCCAGAAGTACAACAGCGGGCCAAGCGCGTATTTCATTGAATTATCCATCTTAACCTCTATTGCCATTTGCGGTGATAAGCACCAAGTGTGGTCTGCGTACCTTCAGACACGTTTGCCAATGCGGCATCCCAAGCCGCTTCGACTTGGTAAGCTTCTGGGTTTGCTTGGTAACGGTCAATCGCGGCTCGCCATGTTCGAGTGACTTGTTCTACGTAAGCAGGGCTACGTTGGCGACCTTCAATTTTTACAGAAGCCACATTTGCAGCAAATAGTTCTGGCAGCATAGAGAGGGTGTTCAAACTGGTTGGTTCTTCCAGTGCGTGGTAGCGTTTTTTCTCGCCTTCGATTTCAGCTTCGAAACGACCTTTACACAAGGTAGGGTAGCCCGCATTTTCACCAGCGCTGTAGCGATCGATCAAAATGTCGTTAAGGCGGGATTCCAGACCATTTTCTGTTTCTTGCCAGCGAACGTACTTAGCTGGAGAGCATGCTCCCACAGTGTTTGGAGACTCACCTGTCATGTATGACGATAGGTAGCAGCGACCTTCAGACATGATACAAAGGCTACCAAAAGCAAAGACTTCTAACTCGACATCGCTAGTGATGTTGCGCGAAAGCTGTTTGACCTGATGAATCGATAAAACGCGAGGTAGCACTACCCGTTTTACGTTGAAGTTTTGTTTGTAAAAATCAATGGCTGCGACATTGGTCGCTGATGCTTGCACTGAAAGGTGTAGTTCCAGATGGGGATATTTGCGAGCCGCGTACTCCAGCACTGCAATGTCTGCAACAATCAGCGCGTCTACACCCAGTGCCGCTGCATTGTCTACTGCGTTCGTCCAGCGCTCGAAGCCATTGGGATGAGCGAAGGTATTCAACGCGACATGAATTTTTTTATTGCGGTCATGAACGTATTGCACCGCTTTTTCTAATTTCTTGCCGTTAAAGTTGAGGCCAGCAAAGTGACGGGCGTTGGTATCATCTTTGAAACCAATGTAGACGGCATCGGCACCGCAATCAATCGCAGTTTTTAACGCAGGCAGGTTACCCGCGGGACACAAGAGTTCCATATGCTCACAATCATTGAGAATAAAAAGGTGTCCGCATTTTATGAAGAATTATGAATAGCGAAATTGACCTAAGTTAGGTTTAGCTCAATAAAGTCGATATTTACCCCTTGCGAGTAAGGGGATCGGGTCGGGGTTAGTTCTTGTGACGACGATTCTGTACAAACAGCTCTTCAATTTCATGTTTTGGCTGCGGGCGATAAAAATGGAATCCTTGAATCGCATTACATTGAAGGTTAGAGAGCAAAGTAGCTTGCTGATGGGTTTCCACCCCCTCGGCAACGACAGTTAAGTCGAGCGACTTACCTAGGTTAATGATGTTTTCAATCACAGTGACTTGTTTCGGTAGTGTGTCGATATCATTAATAAAAGCGCGGTCGATTTTTAGCTCGTCAATAGGGAAACGCGCTAAGTAAGAAAGAGAAGAGTAGCCGGTACCAAAGTCATCGATAGAGAGAGCGAAGCCAAGCTTTTTAATCGCATTCAACATTTGCAGTGTATGTTCGCTATCACTCATCACTGCACTTTCGGTTAGCTCGAAGGTAATACAGCTTGGATCAAGCTCGGTAGTGCGAAGCAGCTTTTCCATAAAGTCGATCAGCTGTGGGTTGCCAAATTGCTCGGGAGAGAGGTTGATGGCGACACGGCCTGGCAGTATGCCTTGTTGCTTCCAACGTTTTACCGTATTGAAAACATCACGCATCACGACACGTCCAAGGTGTTCGATTAACCCAGCGCGCTCGGCGACAGGAATGAATGAGCCAGGACTAATGTACCCTTCGACTGGATGCTTCCAACGAACGAGCGCTTCTGCGCCGTTGATACTGAAGTCTCGCGCGTTAACCTTAGGTTGATACCACACTTCCAAACCGTTCTGCTGCAATGCTTTTTGCAGTTCGATTTCGAGCCACAAACGCATACGCGCTTCTTTGTTCATTTGATCGTTAAATTTGATCAGACGATTTCTACCACGATCTTTGGCTTCATACATCGCAGTATCGGCATTTTGTAGTAGGATTCGCGCATCTTGTCCGTCTTCAGGGTATCGAACGCTACCAATTGAACAGGCAAGGCGTTTACTGAAGTGGTGCAAGTCGAAAGGTTGGTTGATCAACGAGATAATGCGATCGGACAAAATTTCAGCCATGCGGGTATTTTCTGGCTCCGGCAGAATGACGCCAAACTCATCGCCACCCAAATGACCAATAATCGCTTGGTTTGGTAGTAACCGTTTAAGACGGGCCGATACCTCTTGAATCACTTTATCGCCAATATGGTGACCAAGTGAGTCATTAATGTTTTTGAAGTTATCGATATCCAAATAGAACACCAGAAGCGGTGTTTGCTTTTTGATCAGCTGTTCCAAACGTTTGGTGAAGCCAAAGCGGTTGTAGAGTTTGGTGAGCGAGTCAATGTGTATGTCTTCATTCGATGCAGAAGACAGGTTTTTGGGCGCATCATCAGCATCTTGGATTAGGATAATTTGAGATTCGCTACCTAATATCGCCGTGGAATCCGCGTGTAGCTGAACTTTCCGTTCAAAGCCGCATCTTGCGCTGGTTAAGCAGACAAAAGGTTTGTCAGAAATTAATGTACTCAATCGATGACTAAATACCTTTTTACTGTTTTCATCGATGAATAAACGACTTAGCTCTTCGCCCAACAATTCATGAGGAGAGTTAAGTCCGAGAAGGCGCGCTGATGCGGGGTTCGCAGAGATGACAATATCATCTTCGATAAGCAGTAAGCCGTCTGGTAGCAGTTGTGTTAACTTCGCAAACTTACTTTCGGACTCTTCTAAGGAGCGAACGAGTATCTGCTTTTCTGAAGTATCGACAGCGTGAAAAACAACAAAGCGAATGTCGTTACCTTCAAAAACTGGCGAAAGACTAAAGTGAAGACTGGTTTCAAGGTCGGTTTCATCGAGCGTGATTTCGGCTTCGACATGTGCCCCTTTGAACGCGCGCTGATAGTATGGTGCAAGCTTCTTATAAAACTGTTCACCCAGCACTTGGCAATCGTTTAAGCCGACGATTTCCTCATGACTTAAACCTGCGATATCGCAGTAACGGTCACTTACCATTCGATAATTGTGTTTTTTATCAAGAATGGCAAAGAAGAAAGGGCTATTTGAGGTTAGCGTGGCAAACCAATGTTTTAATTGCTGGGAAGGCATTAGGGTATTACCGATCTCCAATGAGCCAGATTATTCGTCCGTGTATAAAAAGCGACACCCTGATAAGCCTGCGGCGATCTACCACCAAGCCAAAGTGTTACTTGCCATTAAAGGGCTCGCGGTTTTAGCTGTGCAGTCGACAATCACATGGATACGCTCAGATAACTATAACTTTGAAAATACGGTTGTAAAAGTGTTTATCCACCTGTTCGCATCAATAATACACGTAAGTTCAAAAAAAGAAGCGTTAGTGAGCAATAAACCACCAATCTAAAATAAGCACTTTATTGATACATAACAGTAATCTCATCGCCACGATTGCTTAATATAAGCAACCTAATGACAAAGTAACGGATAATGAACGTGTTAAACAAGATTCGCAGTCAACTAGTAAAGAACGCAGCTAATATTTTGCGTTCTCCAGTCCAGTTATTACCACAGCCAATTCAGCAAAAAGCGTTGCTGGAAGGGCTAAAAATGGTGTTTAAAGAAGCCTTGGAAGATGGTGACTTTGAGTTCCTTGAAGACAAGTGGTTAAAAGTTGCGATTAAAGACTTGAACTTAGCATGGTACATCAGCTATCAAGACGAAAAATTGGTGGTAGCTGAAAAACCAGTTCAGGAAGATGTGAGTTTTAGTGGTAATCTAAACGACCTAGTACTGATTGCTGGTCGTAAAGAAGACCCTGACACACTGTTCTTCCAACGTCGCCTTTCAATTGAAGGTGATACTGAGCTTGGCTTAGAAGTGAAAAACTTAATGGACAGTGTCGACTTAGAGCAGTTACCGAAAGCAATGCAAGTCGCTTTGAATCAATTGGCTGATTTTGTTCAGAAAGGAGTTCAAGCGCCTGCACAACCAACCGGAGTAGCGAATGCTTATTCGAACTGAAGCCCCAGCGGACATTCTTACCATTGACCGCTTATTGAAACACGCCTTCCCGACGGAAGCTGAAGCTGAGCTTGTGATGCGTTTGCGCGAAAACAGCAAATTCACGCTTTCCTTAGTCGCGTGTACAGATGAGGGAGAGGTGATAGGCCATGCTTTATTTAGCCCTGTGACCTTAAATGGTGAAGATTTGTCATGGCAAGGGCTAGCGCCATTAGCTGTTCATGAAGATTACCGTCGCCAAGGCATCGCTGCAGAGTTGATCAAAGAAGGTTTTGATTCACTGCGTGATTTTGGCTACCCAGTGTGTGTGGTGTTGGGCGATCCTGATTATTACGCGCGCCAGGGTTTTCAATCATGCGACGAGATGGGCTTTGAATGTGCTTGGGATGTCCCTAAAGGTGCATTTCGAGTCGCAGAGTTGGTCGAAGGTCAATGTGCTGGACGCTCCGGACGCATAGACTATGCGCCAGAGTTCTCTGAACTGTAAATGAAAGAAGCCCACGACTAAGTGGGCTTCTTTCTTATTCACTGAAAACTGAGATAGGGAGGTTAGGATGACTGGTTACTTTTCTTTTTGCCCCAGACCTCTATTTTCGCTTTTTTACTTACCCCTAGCAGGCTGAGTTTTGTGCTTCCCCAGCTACTGTAAGTCATTTCAATCTGTTTTAGCTTGGCTTCTTTTGTACCTGGAAGGCTCCAGGCACGAGTCGACAATCCGCTTGTTAGTACGCCCATAGAGGAAAGCTTTTTCTCACTACCATCTGTCATGACGACTTTTAAACCATTAATGTCTACCGTTCCTTGCACACATTTTAGTTTTATTTTACTGAAGCTTCGGTTTCGGAATAGGCTATTTGGTGTCACGGTATCTTTTTCTGTATGAAAGTTAACGGTTTTCGTTGCAATCAGCTCCCACTCATCGCTGTTATTAGCAAAAACACTCATGCTGGTGGCGGCTACCAGTGTGCAAAGTAGTAGTGTATTTAAGAATTTCATAATGTACCTTATATGTCATACCCAATGTGTGGCCGTTGGCAAAACGCTATGTTAAGGAATATCCAAATCATCTCATTGTGTTCAGGTGTTCCTTGAAGTCCTTTAGGTATAATCGCGATAATTTGATAGGATTGCCCTCGTTCAAATAGGTGACGGAAAATGTCAATTAACGAGAAACAGTATTTACGTGAAATGGGGATCAGCACATGGGAGCTGGTACACCCTGAAAGACTGGAAGGCTATCAATCGCCATTATTGGATTTGCAAAGTTCATGTAAACTCCTATTGGTATCGCCAATATGTCCAGAAAACGAGACGGCATTGATGTTTGAGCGCGTATTAAAAAGCATTAAGCTCACGCTTGATGATGCGCTGCACCTAGAGCCTGAGCGCTTATCCATGCTGGGTGAACATCAGCTAGAGTGGGTGTGGTTTGCAGGCTGTGAGGCTGATAAAAGCATCAAGGCAAAGCACCTGGTCTCGCCACTATTACAAGATATTGATGGTAATAACGAACAGCGCCGCGCATTGTGGCAACAAATCTGTTCGTACTCTTAACGGAGCTAATGCGTGACAATTGAAATTACGCCGATGCGTGCAGAGCACCTCGACCAAGTTTGGCAAATCGAGCAGCAAGCACATTCTCACCCTTGGGCCGAATCTTTGGTTCGTGACTTATCCAGTCGCGGTGCTTGCCATCATGTGATGCTGGAAGGCTCTCAAGTGGTTGGTTACTTCTATGGACAGAATATTGTTGGAGAAGTGACACTATTAAATATTGCAGTAGCGCCTTCTCAACAGGGCAGAGGGCTAGGGCAAAAGTTGCTGGACGCGTTTATTGAACACTGTGAACAAGCCAAAGCAGAGAGTGCTTGGTTAGAAGTGCGTGAAAGTAATCACCCAGCTATCCATATTTATGAGCAAGCAGGTTTTAATGAAGTGGACCGTCGTTACAACTATTACCCAGCTAAATCGGGAAATGGTAAGGAAGACGCCATTATCATGAGTTACTTATTTTTGAGTTAGTTTTAGGCCGTTACTAATTACCTCATCAACACTTATGCTTTAAATGCGTATCCGGATTCGAGGCTTTTGAATATGTAATAATAATTTTTTGAATTTTTACATCTCTTTGTGTGGAGCTGGCTTTCCCTTGTTAGTTGCAGGTAAAGGCTGGTGAGCCGAGTAAATTCAGTTCATATCTTTCCAGTTTGCTAGCACAGCGATAATAAGCGAGAATACCGCACAATATCGAATAGTAGATATGCTTGCCTATTTTGTGAGCATGAAAGTAATTTAGAAGATTAACTAATGTCAAATCCCCTTTTTTTAGGCGAAGTGTCTAAGCGCAGAACGTTCGCTATTATTTCTCACCCGGATGCGGGTAAAACCACCATTACTGAAAAAGTCCTTTTATTCGGAAACGCGATCCAAAAAGCAGGTACGGTTAAAGGGCGTGGTAACGCACAGCACGCAAAATCAGACTGGATGGAAATGGAAAAAGAACGTGGTATCTCGGTAACCACTTCTGTAATGCAGTTCCCTTACAATGACTGTCTGGTAAACCTACTTGATACGCCTGGACACGAAGACTTCTCGGAAGATACATACCGTACGTTAACGGCAGTAGACTCGTGTTTGATGGTTATCGATGCGGCGAAAGGTGTCGAGGATCGTACACGTAAGCTGATGGAAGTAACGCGTCTGCGTGACACGCCAATCGTAACCTTCATGAACAAACTTGACCGTGACGTTCGTGATCCAATGGAAGTATTGGACGAGGTAGAAAACGAGTTGGGCATGATGTGTGCGCCAATTACATGGCCAATCGGCTGTGGTAAAGAATTTAAAGGTGTGTACCACATTCACCGTGATGAAACGATTTTATACGAATCAGGTCACGGTCATGAGATTCAAGAAGTTCGAATCATCAAAGGTCTCGATAACCCAGAGCTTGATGAAAAAGTTGGTGCAGGCCTTGCGGAAAGTGTTCGAGAAGAGCTTGAGCTTGTTATGGGTGCTTGCCCTGAGTTTGATTTGGAAATGTTCCTAACAGGTGATCTTACGCCAGTTTACTTCGGTACTGCATTAGGTAACTTTGGTGTGGATCATATGCTAGACGGTCTAACTGAATGGGCTCCAGCGCCGAAAACTCGTCAAGCGGTTGAACGTGAAGTTGAAGCGACTGAAGAGAAGTTCTCTGGTTTCGTATTTAAGATCCAAGCGAATATGGACCCAAAACACCGCGACCGTATCGCATTCATGCGTATTGTATCGGGTACTTACACGCAAGGTATGAAGATGAACCACGTTCGTCTTGGCAAGCAAGTGAGTATCTCTGATGCAGTAACCTTTATGGCTGGTGACCGT
>NZ_JAWOTP010000014.1:52511-138778 GCF_033338935.1 Vibrio sp. Vb0598
GTATGAAGATGAACCACGTTCGTCTTGGCAAGCAAGTGAGTATCTCTGATGCAGTAACCTTTATGGCTGGTGACCGTGCACGTGCAGAACACGCTTACGCCGGAGACATCATTGGTCTACACAACCACGGCACTATTCAGATTGGTGATACCTTTACGCAAGGTGAATCACTGAAGTTCTCTGGTATTCCGAACTTCGCTCCGGAACTATTCCGTCGTATTCGCCTGAAAGATCCACTAAAGCAGAAGCAGCTTCTCAAAGGTTTGGTTCAGCTATCAGAAGAAGGTGCGGTACAGGTATTCCGTCCTCTACAGAACAACGATCTGATCGTTGGTGCCGTTGGTGTACTTCAGTTTGATGTTGTTGTGGCTCGTTTGAAGTCTGAGTATAACGTTGAAGCGATTTATGAAGGCATTAACGTTGCAACTGCGCGTTGGGTTGAGTGTGGTGATGCGAAGAAACTGGATGAGTTCCAACGCAAGAATCAAGCGAACTTAGCATTGGATGGTGGTGATAACCTAACGTATATCGCTCCAACAATGGTTAACTTAAACTTAGCGAAAGAGCGTTTCCCTGACGTTGATTTCCGTGCGACGCGTGAGCACTAATTTGGCGCGGTTAGGGTAAGCCGTAACGCAAACTAGATTTTAAAACGCCCTTGGCTATAAACTTAGCCAAGGGCGTTTTTATATAAGGATAAGATATGAACTGGTTTAAACGTGGGCTAAAGCGTTACGACAACTGGTGTAAAGAGATGGGGTTAACTCCCGATCAGAAACGCAGTTGTGTCCCATATCGAAAAGACCCTGCCCATCAAACTGAAGAGAAGAGTGAAGCCCAACGATCTTCTGATTTTCTGCCCGCAGATACAGATAAAAAACGTCAAGATGAAACTCTTTGATACGCACTGCCACTTTGATTTTGATGTGTTTCAAGATGACTTTGCGCATCAACTTGAGCTTGCTCAAACGCAAGGCGTCGCAAGAATTTTGATTCCTTCCGTCGGTCCGCAAAACTGGGCTCGTATTCAAACTTTGGCAGAGCAACATGCCAATTTGTATTATGCGCTCGGCTTTCATCCGTATTTTCTTGAAGATAACGTTGAGCAGCACCTTACAGAGCTAGAAGGCTATCTAAATCAAAAAGGGCCACAGTGCGTGGCAATAGGAGAGTGTGGTTTAGATTTTGCCATTGATGTTGACCCACAGTTGCAAGAAAAGACACTTGAAGTTCAATTTGAGCTGGCTAGACGCTTCGAGCTCCCAGTTATTTTACATAGCCGAAAAGCGCACAATCGCCTCATTCAAATGGTGAAAGCGGCGAATCTCCCTAGAGGTGGTGTGCTACACGCTTTTTCTGGGAGTTATCAGCAAGCCATGGAGTGGGTCAAATTAGGTTTTTTTATCGGTGTAGGAGGAACGATTACCTACCCAAGAGCCAAGAAAACACGCGACGCAATTCAAAAATTACCACTCGGAAACCTAGTAATCGAAACAGACGCACCAGATATGCCTATACTTGGATATCAAGGGGAGTCAAATCACCCAGCCAAACTCATTCACGTCTTTAATGAGCTCGTAGAGTTGCATAACGGCCGAAAGCAATCGATTGCCTCTCAACTGTGGAAAAATAGCAATTTTGCTTTCTCGATATGTGAATAAAATCTAAAGATGTGGTTTGAAATCGAAAACGTTTTCCTGCTTATTGTGAATTAACTCACAAAGCTGGTTGAATCAATCATGAATCTTATAGGAAAGTGTGAGGCTGGCATTACTTTAATTGATTCTGCATGAGTATAATTGCCCCCGCTTTATAGCTCCATTTTGTAACACGCCAATAAATAACTTATAAGGAAGTCATAAACTATGAGCCTGTTTATGAGCCTAATCGGTATGGTAGTGCTTCTTGCGATTGCAGTGGCATTTTCTAACAACCGAAAAGCTATCAACTTTAGAACTGTGGGTGGCGCATTCGCTATCCAATTCGCATTAGGTGCATTTGTTCTGTATGTACCTTGGGGCCGTGATCTACTAAACGGTTTCTCTTCAGGTGTTTCTAACGTTATCAACTACGGTAACGATGGTTCATCATTCCTGTTCGGTGGTCTTGTTTCTGACAAGATGTTCGAAGTATTCGGCGGCGGCGGTTTCATCTTCGCATTCCGTGTTCTTCCTACACTGATCTTCTTCTCTGCACTGATTTCAGTTCTTTACTACATTGGCGTTATGCAATGGGTTATCAAGATTCTTGGTGGCGCACTACAAAAAGCGCTAGGCACTTCGCGTGCGGAATCAATGTCAGCAGCCGCTAACATTTTCGTAGGTCAAACTGAGGCACCTCTAGTTGTTCGCCCATTCGTTCCAAAAATGACTCAATCAGAGCTATTCGCGGTAATGTGTGGTGGTCTAGCTTCTGTTGCTGGTGGTGTACTAGCTGGTTACGCATCTATGGGTGTTCCACTAGAGTACCTAGTTGCGGCATCATTCATGGCAGCACCTGGTGGTCTACTGTTCGCTAAAATCCTTCACCCTGAGACTGACCAGCCTCACGAAAGTATCGAAGAAGCGATGGACGGCGGTGACGACAAACCAGTTAACGTAATCGACGCAGCTGCGGGCGGTGCGGCTTCTGGTCTACAACTTGCGCTTAACGTAGGTGCAATGCTAATCGCATTCGTTGGTCTAATCGCGCTAATCAACGGTATGCTAGGTGGCATCGGTGGTTGGTTCGGCATGCCAGAACTAACACTAGAGCTAATCTTAGGTTACGCGTTCTCTCCACTAGCATTCCTAATCGGTGTACCATGGGCAGAAGCTGTAACAGCTGGTTCATTCATCGGTCAGAAAATCGTAGTGAACGAATTCGTTGCTTACTTGAACTTCACACCATACCTAGGTGAAAACGCTCAAGTAATCGCGGCAACTGGTGAAGTAATGTCTGAGAAGACAACTGCTATCATCTCATTCGCACTGTGTGGTTTCGCGAACCTTTCTTCTATCGCGATTCTACTTGGTGGTTTAGGTAGCCTTGCACCAAACCGTCGTAGTGACATCGCTCGCATGGGTGTTAAAGCAGTTCTTGCAGGTACGTTGTCTAACCTTATGGCAGCGACAATTGCAGGCTTCTGCTTAAGCCTTGCAGCACTATAATTAGAATCGGTTCTTAATATATAGACGCCGTTTTACATCATGCCCTGTAGCAAGAGATTGCTGCGGGGCATTTTTCGTTTTTCGGGCTCCAAAATTTCATCGGGTGTTTGCCTTAGTCGAGGTATTACGCAGTCAATGGAATAGGGGCTAGGAAATTTTGAGATACAAACCGTTTGCGCTCTATTTGGTGCTACAGTTTTGCGGTGAAACTCTATAATGTATTAATCACAGGATAGTGGTTAAGCTTGATTCTTAATCACGTAATGAATATTACATAATCGATGGGCAAATGAATTGCCCTGCAATATCAGATCTAATAGGCGTTTTGCTTTGTGATGTGATATTAAAGACACCGCAATCATAGATTGTTGTGCCATAGGCCAAACTGGTACTGTGCGGTGACAAGGATAGCAATTGGCATATGATAAATTTTCGCTGTATATGCCGAGTCTTCAGGGAACCAAGTCCGTTCATTAATAGACTGTTTAGCCATTTACTCACATTGTCTCGACTTGTTGATTATAGTTAAAGACGTGATGTAAGGCTGAGTAGTGAATTTTTTGAATATTGATCGGAGATAGAAATGAGCGATTTAAAAGCAGCAGCGCTACGTGCACTTAAACTTATGGACCTAACTACGTTGAATGATGATGACACTGATGCAAAAGTGATCTCACTATGTCATGACGCGAAAACAGCAGTAGGCAACACAGCTGCAATTTGTATTTACCCTCGCTTTATTCCTATTGCTAAGAAGACACTTCGTGAGCAAGGTACGCCAGAGGTTCGTATTGCAACAGTAACGAACTTCCCACATGGTAACGACGACATTGAAATCGCAGTTGCTGAAACAAAAGCGGCGGTTGCTTACGGTGCAGACGAAGTTGACGTAGTTTTCCCTTACCGCGCGCTAATGGCGGGTGATGAGAAAGTAGGCTTCGAACTAGTTAAGCAATGTAAAGAAGCTTGTGGTGACATTCTTCTTAAAGTGATCATCGAAACAGGTGAACTAAAAGAAGAAGCACTAATCAAGAAAGCATCTCAAATCTGTATTGAAGCAGGTGCTGACTTCATTAAAACTTCAACTGGTAAAGTGCCAGTAAACGCAACACCAGAATACGCTCGCATGATGCTTGAAGTTATTCGCGACATGGGTGTTGCAGAAACTGTTGGTTTCAAACCAGCAGGTGGTGTGCGCACTGCTGAAGACGCAGCAGCATACCTAGCAATGGCTGACGAAATCCTAGGTGACAACTGGGTTGATGCTCGTCACTACCGTTTTGGTGCGTCTAGCCTGCTAACCAACCTACTAAATACATTAGAAGTATCGGACGACGTCGCTGATCCAACAGCGTACTAATTCCAATAATACGTCTGAACGGTAGCACCTAAACGGGTGCTACCAAACCTCTTCTATCCTACTACAACCATGGCTCAAAAGAGCTTGGGAGGCACTAATGTATTTACCACAAGAAATCATTCGTAAAAAACGTGACGGCGAAGTCCTAACCGCCGATGAAATCAACTTCTTTATTCAAGGCGTAGCGAACAACACGGTATCTGAAGGTCAGATTGCGGCGTTTGCTATGACGATTTTCTTTAATGAAATGACCATGGATGAGCGCATCGCCTTAACGTGTGCAATGCGTGATTCGGGCATGGTTATCGACTGGAGCCACATGAATTTCGGTGGTCCAATTGTCGACAAACACTCAACCGGTGGTGTGGGTGACGTAACTTCTTTAATGCTTGGCCCAATGGTGGCAGCGTGTGGCGGTTTCGTACCTATGATCTCTGGCCGCGGTCTTGGTCATACAGGCGGTACGCTGGATAAACTTGAATCTATCCCTGGTTACAACATTACGCCGAGCAACGATGTTTTTGGTCAAGTAACCAAAGACGCTGGTGTGGCGATCATCGGTCAAACTGGTGACCTCGCTCCTGCGGATAAGCGTGTTTACGCGACTCGTGATATTACCGCAACGGTAGACAATATCTCCCTGATTACGGCGTCGATCCTTTCTAAGAAACTGGCGGCGGGTCTGGAATCGCTAGTGATGGACGTAAAAGTGGGTTCAGGTGCATTTATGCCAACTTACGAAGCGTCTGAAGAGCTAGCAAAATCAATCGTTGCGGTAGCAAACGGTGCTGGCACTAAGACTACGGCAATTCTTACGGACATGAACCAAGTATTGGCGTCTTCAGCGGGTAACGCAGTAGAAGTTCGTGAAGCGGTTCGTTTCTTAACAGGTGAATACCGTAACCCTCGTCTACTTGAAGTGACCATGGCTTCATGTGCTGAAATGTTAGTACTTGGCAAGCTTGCTGAGAACACAGAAGACGCACGCGCAAAACTGATGGAAGTGCTGGATAACGGCAAAGCGGCTGAGTGCTTCGGCAAGATGGTTGCTGGCTTAGGCGGCCCTGCTGACTTCGTAGAAAACTACGACAACTACTTAGAAAAAGCAGCAATCATCAAGCCAGTTTACGCAACAGAAACGGGCATTGTCTCTGCAATGGATACACGTGCTATCGGCATGGCTGTGGTTGCTATGGGTGGTGGTCGTCGTGTTGCTACTGATGAAATCGACTACGCAGTTGGTTTCGACGAGTTCATCCGCCTAGGTGAGGTCGCAGACAGTGATAAACCTCTTGCGGTCATCCACGCTCGCACTGAAGAGCAATGGGAAGAAGCGGCAAAAGCACTGCGCAGTGCAATCAAAGTAGGTGGTGAATACACACCAACTCCAGAGGTTTACCGCCAAATTCGTGCAGAAGATATCTAATAGAACAAGCAATTACACAAGGCCTACTCAACCATAATAAAAAGCCGAGTGGGCCTAAGGAACGAGCAATGAAAAGAGCATTTATTTTAGTACTAGACTCATTCGGTATCGGTGCAACTGCCGACGCTAAAGAATTTGGTGATGTAGGTTCAGACACACTAGGTCACATCGCTGACCAATGTGAAAAAGGCTTAGCAGATAACGACAATCGCCAAGGCACACTTCGCCTTCCAAATCTATCGAAACTTGGTTTGGCAATGGCGCATAAAGAATCGACAGGTCGCTTCGCACCTGGACTAGACGCAGACGCTGAAATCATTGGTGCATACGGTCATGCAGCAGAGCTTTCTTCAGGTAAAGACACGCCGTCTGGTCACTGGGAAATCGCAGGTGTTCCTGTTCTGTTTGACTGGGGTTACTTCACTGACAAAGCAAACAGCTTCCCGAAAGAATTGACTGACCGCATTCTTGAGCGTGCGGGGCTTGACGGTTTCCTAGGTAACTGTCACGCGTCTGGTACTCAAGTTCTTGACGATCTTGGTGAAGAGCACATGAAGACTGGCAAACCAATCTTCTACACGTCTGCTGACTCTGTATTCCAAATCGCATGTCACGAAGAGACTTTCGGTCTAGACCGTCTACTAGAGCTTTGCCAAATCGCACGTGAAGAGCTAGAAGATTACAACATTGGTCGTGTTATCGCGCGCCCATTCGTTGGTGCTGGTAAAGGTCAATTTGAGCGTACCGGTAACCGTCGTGATCTTTCTGTAGAGCCACCATCAGCAACGGTTCTTCAGAAGCTCGTTGATGAGAAGCAAGGCAACGTGGTTTCTATTGGTAAGATTGCTGATATCTACGCAAACTGCGGCATCACTAAGAAAGTGAAAGCGACAGGTATCCCTGCATTGTTCGAAGCAACGCTAGAGCAAATCAAAGAAGCGGGCGACAACACGATCGTATTCACTAACTTTGTAGACTTCGACTCAGCTTACGGTCACCGTCGTGACGTAGCGGGTTACGCAGCGGCACTTGAGTACTTCGATGGTCGTATCAACGAAGTGCTAGAGATTATGGAAGAAGACGATGTGCTTATCCTAACGGCAGACCACGGCTGTGACCCAACATGGCCAGGTACTGACCATACTCGTGAGCACATCCCAGTATTGGTTTATGGTCAAAAAGTACCAGCTGGTTCTCTTGGCCGCCGCGAAACATTCGCAGATATCGGTCAAACATTGGCAAGTTACTTCGGTACTTCTCCAATGGATTACGGTAAGAACTTCCTATAATTAGTTAGGTTTTTGAAAACTAGGAGCTTGATTGCTCCTAGTTTTATGTTTGCAGTATGTAAATGCTGCTTGTCGGAAATGAGAATACTCTGGCTTATATCGCCTTAAGCGCGGAGCGCTAGAGAAAGGTTAAGGAAAAGAAAATGGCAACTCCACATATCAATGCTGAAATGGGTGCATTTGCAGACGTCGTACTGATGCCTGGCGATCCACTACGTGCAAAATACATCGCAGAGACTTTCCTTGAAGATGTCGTTCAAGTGTGTGACGTTCGTAATATGTTTGGTTACACAGGCACATACAAAGGCCGTAAGATCTCGGTAATGGGCCACGGTATGGGTATCCCATCATGCTCGATTTACGCGACTGAACTAATCAAAGACTTCGGCGTGAAGAAAATCATCCGTGTTGGCAGCTGTGGCGCAGTGAATAAAGACATCAAAGTGCGTGATGTTGTGATCGGCATGGGTGCATGTACTGACTCTAAAGTGAACCGTATCCGCTTTAAAGGTCATGACTTCGCGGCAATCGCAGACTACAACATGGTTCGTGCGGCAGAAGACGCTGCAAAAGCTCGCGGTATTGACGTTAAAGTTGGTAACCTATTCTCAGCAGAGCTTTTCTACACGCCAGATCCAGAAATGTTCGATGTAATGGACAAGTACGGCATTGTTGGTGTTGAAATGGAAGCGGCTGGTATTTACGGTGTTGCGGCAGAATACGGTGCAAAAGCTCTGACAATCTGTACGGTTTCTGATCATATCAAGACTGGCGAACAGACTACATCTGACGAGCGTCAAACGACATTCAACGACATGATGCTAATTGCACTAGATTCAGTATTGCTTGGTGACGAAGAGTAAGCGACGAAGAGTCATTCTATTTTTCGCTCTCAAGAGCTAAAAAAAACAGCCCGCACATTGCGGGCTGTTTTTATATGAGTTGTTAGCGCTACCTAGTTACTTGGTTAGCAGCAGGTTTGGCGCTTTTTTACGACGTATCGGTTGTCGACGTAAAATCAAGATGAACAACATGCCACAGACAAAGCTCATTAAGACCATCATGTACATATAACGATCGCTCTTGCGATAGTGGTGGTCAGAAATAGCCGTCACCCGGCCCGTCTCAAAGGTCACGCGAACAAAACCGATAAGCGCACCATCTGCAAACACTGGTTCAACCAACTGCTGGCGACCAATGGAAGCTGTTGCCAAAGGCGTATCCAGGCCAAGAACTTCGCGTACCGATAATGCCTCTTCACTAGACGCTAAACGTACACCCTGTGCATCGTAGATTGTTGCATCAAACACTAAACGGTCTTGTGCTAGTTGGTTTGTTAGCTGAAGTAATCGTTCTTGATCTTTAGTTAAAATCATCTCACTGGCAGAAAGAGACGCCTGTGAAATCAAAACTTTGGTGAGTGTTTCAAGCTGTTGTGCTTGAATTTTCTCATTACCCTTACTGATCACAACACTGTTTTTTATTGTGATAAACAACATCACACACAGCAGGATTAGTGCCAGAATTCTTAGGGCATTCCTTACTGAGAACAAAGATTCACTCATGCTCTTTACTCATCCATTTAAAATAAAACAAAGACTTGCCTTTTTAGTTTGTTGAGGTAACGTTTTAGCAAAGTCATAAGGGATTATATACATGGACGCGTCAAAAAGCTTGCCTATCAGAAAACATACGACACTTTTAAAACGATTACCCGAGACTCGATTTGCCTCCCAATTAGATAAAGCAAAAGCAAACTGGATCGTATTTGCTGAGTACCTTTCGCCAAGTCACTTCGAAGACATTGATTTCTTCACCGGCTTTTACAACCCGATACTAGAAACGTGGAAAGTTGGCCAATATGAAGTAGCCCTGATGGCCGGAGAGTTGACTCCTCAACATGAAACGATCTTACAAAGTCTCAACCTAGATTACGCCTCGCTTAATGAAGTGCCCGATCTATCAACCCAAGGGTTGATTGTATTTGATATGGATTCAACGGCGATCCAGATAGAGTGTATTGATGAAATCGCGAAACTGGCAGGAGTAGGGGATGAGGTCGCTGAAGTCACTGAACGTGCCATGCAAGGTGAGCTGGATTTTGAGCAAAGTTTACGTCAGCGAGTTGGTAAGCTCAAAGGTGCCGATGAATCAATTCTTGAACAAGTTCGTTCCCAGTTACCATTCATGCCGGACTTTGAAGCGCTAATTGCGACGTTGAAAGCCTTGGGCTGGAAAACAGCGATTGCCTCCGGTGGTTTTACTTACTTCTCTGATTACATCAAAGATAAAGTCGACCTAGATTTTGCTCGTTCCAATCAATTAGAAATTATTGACGGCAAACTCACGGGTAACGTACTTGGCGATGTGGTAACGGCGCAGATGAAGTCTGACATTCTAGTGGAATTGGCGGATGAATATGAAATTGAGCAGCACAACACGGTTGCTGTCGGTGATGGCGCTAATGATCTTGTGATGATGTCGGTGGCGGGATTAGGGATTGCGTATCACGCAAAACCAAAAGTGGAAGCTCAAGCGCAATCTGCGATTCGCTTTGCAGGGTTGGGCGGTGTGCTCTGTATTTTATCTGGCGCATTGGTGAAGCAGCAAAAGGTCAGCTGGAAAGCTAAACCTTAACCATCCATTCAAAAACACCGCCAGAAAGGCGGTGTTTTTTTCAATTTGGTATGACTTTGAATTTACTCGGTTAACTCCAATCTAATTACTACCTCTTCAGTAATGTCTTCAAATTCACTGTAACCAACGAGCGCCGTCAACTCTTTTTCTAACTTGCTTGCTTGATGTACACCAAATTGGGTTAAGTCACTTAAATCTTGTTGCAGTAATGATGTCATCGGATCGAAAATTGGCGCAGTAGAAAGGCGAAGCACGTAAAAGTCACCCATCATTCGCGCTTTCTTTATAAATTGAATCCGCTCTTTTACGCTGTTGAACTCTTGATGAAGCTTTGACTCAATGCCTGTAATTTTATTGCCTACTTTTGCGGCGCTTATGTAGATATCCTGATGTCTGGCTTGAGCACCTTCTACACGTTTTATTGGCTCTGCGATTAATGTGCTTGTCCGGCCTTTAAAGATAGGTTCAAGTGACAACAGTTGGTCATGCCCAAGACGGGCAAAAAGCTCAATGTGTTTAGGTAGCGGCAAGTTCACCCCGATAACGGGGGTTTTTATTGAAGATGACGTACTCTTACTGATAAAAATGGGCGTGCTCAGCGTACGTGAGAGCAACATGCAATGCAGCCTTTCAAGTAGAGCATTACTTGGTAGCGTCTCTTTTTGCGGGATTAGCTTGTCTTGATTGTGCTCGATAATGCTGTTGAAAAAAGCGATTACCTTCATGGTTTGGCTGCTTTCATCAATAACTAGCTGCACGCTACAACCGTCTGGGCTTACACGAATTACTCGGTATGGCACCGACATTAACGGCAATTTTTTATCGTAGAGTTGTAATTCTCGAAAGTTGATTCTCACCTCTTGCCCAGAACGTAACATCGTGGGCTCACTTAGCCTAATTCCGAGTCCTCGTTTGGAAAGGTCAACAGTACTGCCGCCTGTTTTAGTCTGTCCTGAGTACAACTCTAAAGGTGTTTTAAAACGATAACGAGGCTCTTTTCGACGAGACTTTGCATCAAAATAAATGCCCTTTGGATTGCCGATAACTCTTCTCGGATGGCGAAACGCGTTTAATGTATTAGCGGGTAAGCGCGGCTTTTCAGTTAGCAGGTAATCCTGCCCTGACTTTTCGTCAGCAATTTCTTGCAAAATACCAATATGAGTCAGTGATTGAGACGTTTCTGCCAACTCTGGAGAGAATGCTGCTAGGTCTTCCTGTTCTTGCTCTGATAGTTCAAAGATTGAAATTCTAAAGGCGCGCCAACTCTCTCGTTTGCCACCTAAATGCCAAAATAGCTGGCGCTGTTCGCGAGTTGCTTCTGGGCGAAACATCGAATAGAAATAGGTTCGATTCTCGTGCTCGTGAGTAAATGAATAAAGGACATTGGTTGTTCCTTTAACACCAGGCTTAATGAGTGACGCGATGCGTTGCTCGTTGAATAAGGAACCAAACATTTGCTGGTTTCTCTCATCGTGCCAGTATTGCCAAAGCTTTTGATTGTTTGGCGTTAACATTGCTAATTTTAGGTCACTACCATCAAAGAATAGAGGCAAGCTGCTGGTGTGCTTTAGTGCGATGTGCTCATAACCGCGAGTTCGAGCTCGAATAATCTTGTCTTGATTGTCGTGACGAGCCCTTTTAACAGCACTGTTGAGCGCTTCATCTATCACTCTGGTGACGACATTGGTATCAGTTAAGCGTATGGTTCTGAGGTATCGAACTGAGTCATTTTCGTAACAGTCATCAACCGCGAGTATGCGGTATGCAAGCGGTTTCTCTATACCTGCAACGTTAGATTTGCTGGCAAATTCAGTAAACGTGACCTGAATAATTTCCCCAAGGTTATATTTAAATGCGCTAGGGACTTTAAACTTTGCGCCAGAGCTAGATAAATCAATGCTTAATCCATGAAGAAGCTGTCCTTTAGAACGGCAAATTTCAACTTGAGATTGGACTTTCAAGCGTTTTTCTTGGCGCTTTAAATCGTAGCCTAGGTGAACGGGTTCTGCTAAGAACGGGCTTTTAGGATCCGTTAACGATTGCGTTTTTTGCTGAGTAAGGCGCTTGCTCATTACGCGAAAGTTATTTCGCGTGTTGACCAATGCTTCCCACATTCCTTCCGTGTAGCAGCCAAACTTTTTGATGTTTTTATGGTAAGCGTTGAAAGCAACATCATCCAACCAATGTGGAATGCCATCCAAAATATACTCGCGACATTCGCCTTGAACGCGACCTCGCAAATCAATGCTTTTTTTGCATGGAGCCATTAAGCGGTTAAGTTCCATTTTAACCAAAATTTTGGCCGAAGGCGGCTCTTCCTCGGTCAGTTGGCCAAGGACAAAGTCAAAGTCATTCGTACCGTAAACGGGAATGAGTCGTTCTGCGAGCGAGAGAATTTCAGATTGCTGCATTATTTCTGTTAGAGTATGTCGTTACTTTAAATTGTATCGGCTAAGCGAAGTAATACTTAAGTATATCAATAGTTCATTTCAGTTCAGGTCTGACTTGGCTGTGCTTAGTCACATTTGTAGAAAAAATTGAGGCATCATGGCGAAAGCAAAACGAGCGTATGTTTGTAATGATTGTGGCGCGGACTTTCCCCGTTGGCAGGGGCAGTGTAACGCATGTGGTGCATGGAATACGATAACAGAAGTACGTATCGCAGCATCGCCAACCGTTGCTCGCAATGAACGCTTAAGCGGCTACGCTGGTTCCGCAACAGAAGCTACGGTTCAAACGCTATCCGAAATTGATCTGCAAGAAGTACCTCGCTTCACCAGTGGGTTTAAAGAGCTTGACCGCGTGTTGGGTGGTGGTGTTGTACCAGGTGCCGCAATTTTGATTGGTGGTAACCCTGGCGCTGGTAAATCAACCCTTCTGTTGCAAACCATGTGTAGTTTATCTGCGCAAATGCCAACGCTTTACGTAACCGGTGAAGAGTCATTACAGCAGGTGGCAATGCGTGCTTCCCGATTGGGCTTGCCGAAAGATCATTTAAAAATGCTATCGGAAACGAACGTCGACAAAATTTGCCAAATCGCCGAAAAAGAGCAGCCTCGTATAATGGTAATAGACTCGATTCAGGTGATGCACGTTTCTGATGTTCAATCGTCGCCTGGCAGTGTTGCTCAGGTACGTGAATCTGCGACGGCTCTGACACGATACGCAAAACAGAATAATGTTGCGGTATTTATTGTTGGTCACGTAACAAAAGATGGTACCCTTGCGGGCCCCAAAGTTCTTGAACACATTATCGACTGTTCGGTACTACTCGATGGTGGAACGGATAGCCGATTCCGCACTTTGCGTAGTCATAAAAACCGTTTTGGCGCTGTGAATGAGCTTGGTGTCTTTGCAATGACAGGCCAAGGATTGAAAGAAGTGAGTAACCCATCAGCGATCTTCCTTTCTCGTGGTGAAGAAGAAACATCAGGCTCTTCCGTCATGGTGGTTTGGGAAGGCACGCGCCCTCTGCTAGTAGAGATTCAAGCGCTGGTGGATTACTCGCAGTTAGCCAACCCTCGTCGTGTTGCGGTCGGCTTGGAGCAGAACCGCCTATCACTTTTGCTCGCTGTGTTGCATAAGCATGGTGGCTTACAAATGGCAGACCAAGATGTCTTTGTTAATGTGGTTGGCGGTGTTAAGGTGACGGAGACGAGCGCTGATCTTGCTTTAGTTATGGCGCTTTTATCGAGTTTTCGTGACCGTCCACTCCCTAAAGATGTGGTGATTTTTGGTGAGGTAGGGCTTGCGGGCGAAATCCGTCCAGTGCCAAGTGGGCAAGAGCGTTTGAATGAAGCGTTCAAACATGGTTTCAAGAAAGCCATCGTGCCAGCAGCCAACATGCCGAAAGGTGGCATCCCTGGCATGCAAATTCACGGCGTTAAGAAATTGTCGGAAGCTATAGAGGCTTTTGACGAGCTGTAATGCTCATAAGAATGGTATTTGTGCAATCACAAACTGTTCTATCCGTCCTCAATAAAATGCGAATAAAGTACATAAATTGCTGTGTTTGACTATGCTTTGGGGACGGAAATTTCACGTTAAAATTTTTTTTCTTCCATCCGCACGCAAGGGTATCAGTATTGACAGAATGTGATATACTCTGCGCGCACTTTATACCTTATTAACAGAGTAAGACAATGACTGATTTATCAAAATACAGAAACATTGGTATTTTTGCTCACGTAGACGCGGGTAAAACTACCTCTACAGAGCGTATCCTAAAGCTAACTGGTAAGATCCATAAGATCGGTGACACTCACGACGGTTCAACTACTACTGACTTCATGGAGCAGGAAGCTGAGCGTGGTATCACAATCCAGTCTGCAGCAACAACTTGTTTCTGGAACGATCACCGTCTAAACATCATCGATACTCCTGGACACGTTGACTTCACTATCGAAGTTTACCGTTCTCTAAAAGTACTTGACGGTGGTATCGGTGTATTCTGTGGTTCTGGTGGTGTTGAGCCTCAGTCAGAAACTAACTGGCGTTACGCTGACGAATCACACGTATCACGTCTGATCTTCGTTAACAAACTAGACCGTATGGGCGCAGATTTCTACAAAGTTGTAGATCAAGTACAGAACGTACTAGGTGCTACACCTCTAGTTATGACTCTACCTATCGGTATCGAAGAAGATTTCGTAGGTGTTGTAGACGTACTAAGCCAACAAGCTTACGTATGGGATGAGTCTGGCCAACCAGAGAACTACGAAGTTCAAGATATTCCAGCAGACATGGTAGAAAAAGCTGCTGAATACCGTGAAATGCTAATCGAAACTGCTCTAGAGCAAGACGAAGATCTAATGATGGCTTACCTAGAAGAAGGCGAAGAGCCATCTCTAGAAGACATCAAACGTTGTATCCGTAAAGGTACTCGTGATCTAGCATTCTTCCCAACTTACTGTGGTTCAGCGTACAAGAACAAAGGTATCCAACTTATTCTTGACGCGGTAATTGATTACCTACCATCTCCAACAGAAGTTGATCCACAGCCTCTAACTGATTCAGAGACTGGTGAGCCAACTGGTGAAGTTGCGACTGTATCTGCAGACGAGCCACTACGTGCTCTTGCATTTAAGATCATGGATGACCGCTTCGGTGCTCTAACCTTTATCCGCATCTACTCTGGTAAGATGAAGAAAGGTGACACAATCCTTAACTCTGCAACTGGTAAAACAGAGCGTATCGGCCGTATGGTTGAGATGCACGCGGACGAGCGTAACGAGATCGATTCAGCACAAGCTGGTGACATCATCGCTGTAGTTGGTATGAAGAACGTTCAAACTGGTCACACTCTATGTGATCCTAAGCACGAATGTACTCTTGAGCCAATGATCTTCCCAGATCCAGTAATCTCTATCGCAGTTAAGCCTAAAGATAAAGGCGGTTCTGAGAAGATGGGTATCGCGATCGGTAAAATGGTTGCAGAAGATCCATCATTCCAAGTTGAGACTGATGAAGATTCAGGCGAAACTATCCTGAAAGGTATGGGTGAACTTCACCTAGACATCAAGGTAGATATCCTTAAGCGTACTTACGGCGTTGAGCTAGAAGTTGGTGCTCCACAGGTTGCTTACCGTGAAACTATCACTCAAGCAATCGAAGATAGCTACACGCACAAGAAACAGTCTGGTGGTTCTGGTCAGTTCGGTAAGATCGATTACCGTATCAAACCAGGTGAGCCAAACTCTGGCTTCACGTTCAAATCAACAGTTGTTGGTGGTAACGTACCTAAAGAATTCTGGCCTGCAGTTGAGAAAGGCTTTGCGTCAATGATGGAGCACGGTGTTCTAGCTGGCTTCCCTACTCTAGACGTTGAAGTTGAACTATTCGACGGTGGTTTCCACGCAGTTGACTCTTCAGCTATCGCTTACGAAATCGCAGCGAAAGGTGCATTCCGTCAGTCTATGCCTAAAGCTGGCGCGCAACTTCTTGAGCCAATCATGAAAGTTGACGTGTTCACTCCAGAAGATCACGTTGGTGACGTAATCGGTGACCTTAACCGTCGTCGTGGTATGATCAAAGACCAACAAGCAGCGTCTACTGGCGTACGTATCAAGGGTGATGTACCTCTATCAGAAATGTTTGGTTACATCGGTACTCTACGTACTATGACTTCTGGTCGTGGTCAGTTCTCTATGGAGTTCTCACACTACGCACCATGTCCAACAAACGTTGCAGAGCAAGTAATTGCTGACGTTAAAGAGCGTAACGCTAAGAAGTAATTCTTAAGTTAACTCTATAACTTGAAAGCCCCGCTTAGTGCGGGGCTTTTTGTATCTAGCAGTCTTATACGCAGAGCGTGTTTGTTTTGATGATTGTTATGATGCCGTTCTAGTACTGTTGCCTTTTAGGTCAATGGTCTTAAAGTCTGGTACCACTGACTTTTCAAATATTTCTATTTCTTCCTTCAACCATTGCGCAAACAATTGAGCTTTAGGTCTTTTTAAGTAGCCTTTTGGCGCACACAAGTAATACGCAAAGTTGGGCTTGATAGCGATATCTCCAATTCGGACCAATTTGCCAGAACGAAAATATTGATGAGCTAAACTGTGTTTTACCAATGCGACGCCTTGAAGTGATAGTGCAGCCTCAAGCACGAGATGTGATCCACTGTATTTTAAGGTAGGCTTTGCTGCGCTGTGACCCAAGGCTGCTAACCACATATTCCAATCAAGATCAGGCCAAACATCTTCAATCAGCTCAGCTTTGCTTAAATCCTCGATGTTATAGATCCCGTGCTCTTTCTGATACACCGGATGACAAGCAGGATAAAAAGCTTCGTCCATCAGCCATTGTGATTCTAAATTGGGATATTTTCCTAAACCGTAACGAACACATAAATCTATCTGGCTATCTTGAAAAGACACCAAATCATTGGTTGGTTCTAATAGCAAGGCGATATCAGGGTGACGCTGGCGAAAAGCCGTAATTTTCGGGACCAACCAATGATGAGCGAAAGAGGGGAGTGTTGATATCGAAAGGTGGTTCGGGTTTGGATCTTGATTGACTAATCTAACCCCTTGCTGCAAATGAGCAAACCCTCTTTCTGCCTGAGTAAACAGTAGCTCTCCCTCAGGTGTGAGCACGATTTTTCTGTGCTGACGAACAAATAGGTCCGTGCCTAAGAACTCTTCTAAATGACGAATTTGCTGACTAATGGCCGCTGGCGTAACAAACAGTTCTTTTGCTGCCGTTTTAAAGCTTCCTTCCTTTGCTGCAACGAAAAAGTAATACAAGCCCTGTAAGGGAGGCATTCGATCTTTCACATTAGTTTTCCTTAACTCTATGGCAGATTCTATCGTTTGAGGATATCAGCGTAGTCGCTGATTATTAAGTGGTCAACATTGTATAGGGATCTTTGAAATGGAAAACATGACACACACTTGTGAGCGTACTATACCTACTGCCCATCAGAGCGGGTTACAGTTAATTTATTCTAAACTGGCGGCTTGGAGAAGGAACTATAAGACACGTCGTCACTTGAGAGAGTTACCAAAGCACCTTTGGGACGATATTGGATTAGGTGAAAGGGAGATTAGTTGTGAAGTGAGTAAGCCATTCTGGAGAGAGTAGTCTATGAGTTTGATTCAAGCTCAAAGTTAAGTTGCACTCCCCAATGGTGTTGAGGAGTGCAAGCAAAATTACAAGTCTTCTTCCCACACGACCAATTCATCTTTTGGCCAATTGTGGCCTATCTCATGATACTTTTGTTCGAGCACATGACGTTTAATTTTAAGCGTTGGCGTCAGTACGCCATTTTCTATACTCCAAGGTTCTTTAATCATTAACACACCTTTGATTTGCTCATGAGAGGCGAGTTCTTGATTCATCCTGGCAATAACTTTACGTGTGGTACGTGCGTATCGCTCTCGATCAAAGTTAGGGAAGTCATGTGGCACAACCAAAAGAATCGGAGCGGGTAGCCCTAAACCGATGAGACACATCATCTCTACGCGACTGTACTCGAAAAGCTTTTTCTCGATAGGAACCGGAGAGACAAATTTACCTTTGGCGGTTTTGAAGTTATCTTTTTTACGGCCTTGAATCGTTAGATAACCATCTGAGTCGATAGCGCCGATATCGCCTGTGTGTAGCCAGCCCTCTGAATCAAAAGACTCTTGGGTGGCAATGTCATTTTTGTAGTAGCCAGAAAATAGCCCTTTGCCACGCACCATGATTTCATCATCAGCTGCGATTTTTAACTCAATGCCTGGCCCTGCATTACCGACACTACCGATTTTGTCAGCTCTAAATGGGTAGTTGAGCGTGCTGTAGGCAAATGATTCCGTCATCCCCCAAGCCTCTGTGATATCAAGGCCCACTGAGTGGTACCATTCCAACAGCGCTGGCGATACAGGTGCGGAGCCACAGCCTAATACTCGAGCCTGATCTAAACCTAGACCATCTGCTAGCTTTTTCTTGATCAAAGAATTGACGAATGGGATTTTCAACAGAATATTGAGCTTCTTCTGTGGAAGTTTGTCTTGAATACGTTGCTGGAATAGCGTCCATAATCGTGGGACGGAGATAAACAGAGTTGGTCGGTGCATCTTCACATCTTCGATAAAAGTGTCCAGTGATTCTGGAAATGCTGTTGGCACGCCACCCATAATCGATGAACCGAAGATATAAACACGCTCTGTAATATGAGCGAGCGGTAAATAAGAGAACAATCGGTCGTTTTCTTGGATACCAATATGATTGATAAGTTGCTGAACAGACCAACTGAATGCGCCGTAAGTTAGCATCGCGCCTTTCGGTAACCCTGATGTGCCTGAGGTATACACCAACGACATTAGCTTGTCATCGTAATGCTGCGGACGCTCTTCACTTGGCACTGCATCAGCAATGAGCGCTTGGTATTCGTGCTTACACTTAGGTGCCGTGTCATAAGGTAGAGCGATGCTAATGAGTTCAGGCATAGCATCAATGACTTGCTGAGTTGCTTTGGGATCATCGAGTTTTCCGCCAATGATCGCTTTACTTTCACTATGAGTCACACAGTATTCGATGGTGTCTGCACCGGCGGTAGGAAAGATTGGCACACTGACATAGTCACCAAGCATCATAGCAAGATCGCAAATAAACCATTCTGCACAGTTTTTAGATACTAACGCGACTTTGTCGCCAGGCTTTACACCAAGCGAGCGTAGTGCGCTGACAAGTTTTAAGGCTTGATCTGCAACATCAGAGAATGTGTACTCAACAAACTGTCGGTTAATAATTTGTTTTAGGTAGACCTCATTTGGACGCTCTTGAGCCCATTTGAGGATCATTTCATTTGGTGGTGGGAGAGCGCAACCAGCAGCGCTATTTAGATTCGGCTGATTCATTTTAAGTGACTCCATGTCTTCTCATTGTATTTATAATTGTTAGCGCATTGTTAACTTTAGCATGTTAAATCGCGACACGGGAATGCATTTTGATGAAATATGTGGGGAAGATAGCGTTAGTTGTTCTGACAGTTGCTACAAATAAAGCCTAAAACTGCTGTCGATAATTTGCTGGAGACAGACCTGTTTTTTTCTTAAAAATTCGAGAAAAGTAAGAAACGTCTCGATACCCGCACTGATAAGCAATGTAAGCAATTTTCATCGATTCATTTTCAATTAGCATTTTCTTAGCTAATGAAATGCGTTTCGCCGTGACATAATCACGAAAGCACATACCCACTTTACGGTGGAAAACTTTGGAAAAGTAGTTCGGCGAGTAATGACAAAGAGCGGCTGCTTCCTCTTCTCTTAGGTCCTTATGAACGTTATTGGCGATGTAATGGACTACGTCTGAAAAGTTTGACTTGCCGCTTCGAGAGAAAAGTTTATCTACCGAGATTTGTTCTTCGTCTACTTTACTATGCAAAAAGTATTTCAATTTTATTTGTGAAAGCCAGATAGGAAGAGTGAGCTCGTTCAACTTATAATATTCCGCACAAATATGCTTGGGCGGCAAGTGAGGAGCCGTATCTTTTGGAGATACGACGATTAGTTTTTTGTCGAGGTTTTTACAGAGCGTTATAACACCTTTCAAGTGCTCTTGATGATCACAGGTTATGTAGTAAAAGAAATAGCTATGTTCTTTATCACTGAGGACTGAGATATCTTTACTGCAGTCCATAATGTCAAAGCACCCATCAAACTCACAACGAAATTGTTCCGGCAGCGAGCAAAGGGTCTCTCCTATCCAGTAAGCTTTGGTCTGTTTATCCATATGAATCCTGCTCAGTACGTACTACACCAATGTTAGTATGCATTGAGGTCAGTCGAGCCTCATTCCTTGAGCTTCAGACCTCACCCTTTCGTTTATTAAGCTTAGGCTTATATAGTCATACTGCAAGTGTGAAATGTGTCACATAGCTTACAGTGATGTGTCTTATTTATGATACATTTCGTCTCTGAAGCGCAGACAGGCAAGAAAGTACTAACCTTTGGCAAAAAAGTCCTAACCCCCCTAATTCTTGATGACTAATGTTTAAGCATGATTCGGGTGTATATGATACCTGCGTCATGGACAAGCGAGATTTGGTTAAATAAAGGGGATAATCTTATGGATAACTTTCGTAATCTAATCAAGGACTTCATGGAAGACGAAGAGGGGCTAACACTTTTGGAGTATATCCTAGGTGCGGCACTAATTGTTACTGCATTCTTGACTTCAGGCTTCTGGACAACCTTGTCTAACAAGTTCACTTCAGTAGCTGGTCGTATTAGCTCTTCGTAATGGTTAGCGAGTTAATTATTTGGTCATTACTTATTGCGATTGGAGTTTCAGACGCACAGAAACACAGAATACCGAATAAAGCGGTGCTTATGCTTTTGGTTGCAGTAACTGCAAACGTAATTTACAACCCAGCCACAACTGGTTTGGATCATTTATATGGTGGGTTGGTTGCGTTTGCGGTGTGTTTCGCGCTGTATCTTTTCAAAGTAATGGCTGGAGGAGACGTTAAGTTACTCGCCGTCATAGGGGCATGGTTGGGATTGAGTAACCTTGGGGAAGCGTCTACCGGGATAATACTCGCTGGAGGCATTGTCGGCATTTTTTATCTAATGCTACATGTGTCATCGACTAGTGTTGCTCTATCACATCAGATTAAAGGGTATTGCTTAGAAAAAGTAACACCAGGTTTTAGGTCCAGTAAGCCGTTGGTCATTCCATTCGCGCCGATAATCGTAATTGGATTAGCTTATTTTTCCTATACCCACTAAATAAAAATAATAAATGGCATGCAGCATCAGTTGGCTAAGCAACTTCAAGGAGGGGAAGTGTGATGGGCTCTGTGTATTGGGAAAAACTCGTGCCACAAATAAATCCACCAAAAGTACCTTCATCGGTAGAAGGTCTTGGCATACCTGCTTCAGTCGTTGAAAACTTAGTGTTGAAACACCTGTCAGCTTATCCGAAATGTGATTTGATCGAGTTAACACAGCGGTTATGTGTGGTTTCAAATATTGTTGAACTTGCTTTGGCGCAGTTGAGGAAACGAAGCTGGGTTGAGGTATATCAGCCTACATCTGAGAAGCTAAACCATTCGTACTCGAACATTCGTTATAGTCTAACGGAGTTAGGACTTGCGGAAGCAGACATTGCATATAGAAAAGATCCGTATATCGGTCCTGTTCCAGTTTCTTTGGAAGAGTATTGGACCGTTGTTGAAGGACAAGATCTACGCAAAAACCCTGTTACCCGTATCGATGTAGAGCGTGCATTATCTGATGTTTTTGGCTCGGATCACTTAGTTCCTGTTCTCGGACCTGCTATCAACTCTGGACGAGCTTTGTTGCTTTACGGCCACGCGGGTACTGGTAAAAGTTACGTTGCATCAAGAGTGCTCAATGCAATGAACACTTCGGTGTTTATTCCTTACGCCGTATATGCCGATGGCAACATCATCAAAGTGTTCTCAGAGCATCATCACCGTCGTTTAGACAACTCCCATTCTCAGGTTTTCGTTAAGTTGGAAACCCATTACGACAAACGCTGGGTTCTTTGTGAAAGACCAAACATTCAAGTGGGCGGTGAGCTGACATTGGAGATGCTTGAGGTAAACCACAGCGAGCATAATCGTGTATGGATTGCGCCACTTCAAATGATGGCTAACAACGGAATCTTAGTGATTGATGATCTCGGTCGTCAGTCAATGCCTGTTGATGCCTTGCTAAATAGATGGATCGTTCCGATGGAATACTTATTTGACCATCTGGCGCTGCCAAATGGTCAACAAGTAACGGTGCCATTTATGCTTACTTTGGCATTCTCATCCAATTTTGCACCAAGCAAAATTGCTGACCCTGCTTTTTTACGCCGTCTGGGGTACAAAATTGAGTTTAAGCCACTTGGTGATGATGACTATAAAGCGCTTTGGTTATCGCTGTCCAAAGACTTGCAACTCGCGTTGTCGCCTGAATTCTTTGACACATTAAATCAATTGCACCGTGAAAATAAAATGCCTAATTATCCATGCTTACCTAAAGATCTTTTGGGCATTAGCAGAGACGTTCTCGTTTTTGAAGGAAAACGAAAAGTCGTCTCATCAGACATTTTAACTCGTGCCTGGGGACTGTATTTCACAGTGGATGAATAGGGAGATCTAAATTATGAGTCGGACTCAAGTCATCATGCTATTGCTACTCTCCATTGTTTTCGGCCTTGCTGCCGTGTTGATAGCTAAACAATGGATGGATGGCAGAAACCAACCAACAGTCGAGTTAGAAGAGGTCGAAAGGCATCCCGTTTTAGTTGCCGCCATGGAGCTAGAACCAGGAACTATTCTCTCTGAGAAACATTTGTCTACTAAGCTCATGGAAGTGGACTGGATAGATGATGAAACATTGAAAGTAAAAGAACAGGCATTGGGAAGAATCGTTGCCAATACTATTTACGCGGGTGAACTTGTTAACCCTCATCGCCTTGCCCTACCTGGTGAAGGCGCAACACTTGCTGCGTTAATTCCAGAAAACAAGCGAGCAATCACTATTCGCGTAAATGACGTTATCGGTGTGGCAGGTTTTTTGTTACCAGGCAACAAGGTCGATGTCCTGAATACAGTGAGTTATGGACAAGGTAAAAACGCCACAACAAAAACAGTGCTTAAAAATATCAATGTTCTTGCGGTGGACCAAACAGCCAAAACGAATGATAACAAACCCGTGATTGTACGCGCTGTGACTTTAGAAGTAACACCGAAAGAGGCAGAAAAGCTCTTATCGGCGAACAGCAAAGGCGATATACAGCTTGCTCTGCGCAACCCTCATGAAGTGGATAAACCTGTTGTAGCAAGAAAATACACGCCACGACCTAGTGTGACCATTATTAAGGGATCTCAGGCATCCAGTGTCCGAGTCAGCAATTAGGTGAATTATGAAAACAATAATATTACTTGTTAGCCAGTTACTTTTCGTCAGCTTGTCTGTTAACGCAGCTACGGCGCAGTCAGGAAAAGTCGTAACCGTTGCACATCACCAATCAACTCAATTGATGATATCAGGCCAAGCAAAGAAAGTGACGTTAGGGGATCCAGAAGTCTTGGATATTTTAGTGCTCAGATCGAACGAGCTGTTTCTTATTGGTAAGAAGTTAGGTACCACGAATGTGTCGGTGTGGGATCGCCGAGGCCGGTTAATTGAGCAGTTTAACGTGGAAGTCACGCATGATCTAAATACGCTTAAGTCGAAGCTTTATCAGTTCTTGCCGGATGAAAATATCGAAGTGCACAGTGCGCAAGAAAAAGTGGTACTTAGAGGCTTGGTCAGCAGTCAGCAAAACATGGACACTGCGGTCAAAATTGCTGAAACCTTTGCTTTGGGTGAAGCGGCAGATGAAGAAGATGATAGCTCTAAAGATGATGAAAGTATGGTCATCAATCTACTTTCTATTGGTGGTGCTCAACAGGTAACGCTAGAAGTTACCGTTGCCGAAGTACAGCGCACACTTGTAAGACGCTTCGACTCAAACTTCCACTTTTTCCAAAGAAGTGGGGACTTTACTTGGGGTGGTACGACTGCTGGTGGCGGTATTGATGGCATTGGACCGATTTTGAACGTCCCAACAGTCGAAGATTTCGGTTTTCTCGGATCGTTTATTGACAGTAATACCTTGTTTACCTTTGCGCTTGATGTGGCGAAGCAAAATGGCGTAGCGAAAGTGCTGGCAGAGCCTAGCCTTACCGCATTAAGTGGTACGCAAGCCGAGTTTGTCGCTGGTGGTGAATTCCCAATTCCAGTACCAAATGAAGATGGTATTACCATCGACTACAAAGAGTACGGTGTTCAACTCGACTTTGTTCCGTTTATTTTGAGCGATAAGAGAATCAATCTCAAACTGAACGTCAATGTGAGTGAAATTTCCAATTCTGGTGTGTTGACGTTTAATCCAAACGAAGTGAATGCCACTTTCTTTATTCCACCAATCACAAAACGAAGTGCTGGTACAACGATTGAGCTAGCAGATGGTCAAACCATTGGTATTGCGGGGCTATTGAGTGAAAACGCGCGTAACGTTGCGAATGGTATACCTGGTGCGAGTGATCTACCTGTGTTAGGCCGCTTGTTTAAGAGTGAAGAATTTACCTCTGGGGAAACAGAACTAGTCATTCTGGTTACTCCTCGATTAGCAACCCCAATTGATCGACGTCGAATCACGCTACCAACAGATGGTTTTGTTGCTCCAAACGATGTGGAGTTCTATTTGCTTGGTAAAGGTGCTGAGTTGGATTTCGATAGGTACCAGCTAAACGACATCAGTGAAGAAGATACTAACAACAATTTTATTCAATACGGTTCGTCAGAAGGTGGCTCTGAGGGCAAGTTTGGGCACAGTCTATAAGTGGGAGAACAAGATGAAAAGCATAATGATAATGACCATTTGTTTCACATCATTCGGCTTGTTTGGCTGTGCGAATGACCCCGAGCTTGGTATCTCGGTTAGCCAGCTGCGCGCTGAACAAACTCTGAATCCAGAAGCCTGGTATGAGAATTTGGGCTACTTACCGGAAGGTAGTGGTGAGCGCACACAAGTTAGCTTAGAGGTATATAACAACAATGGGGTAGCCAAAGATGATTAAGTGATATGTTCACTTAGGAGGGGCTATGCGAAGGAATATGCATATAGCGCCAAGGAGAGCTCAGAAAGGGATTACCTTGGTATTAATTAGTTTAGTTTTATTATTTTTACTTGGTGTTGCAGCCTTTGGTATTGATTTGAATCACCAAGTACTCAATAAAACAAGACTACAAAACGCGGTCGACTCCGCTGCATTAGCGGCTGCGGTTGTCGTCGATGAAAGGACCGACGCGGCAGATTTGGCTGAGCGGCTTAGTTTAGCGACGCAGGCGGCGAATGATGCTCTGACTCATTCTGCTGCGTCTGATGGTAACCAAGAATTAGTTTACACGGGGGAAAACATAGATGTAACTTTCTCAAATTCGAACGCTAAAGGCTCATTTGTTGAAGCTGGAGAGTTCTCTTTGGGCAGTGACAGCGACATCTATGTTCGTGTTGCCGTTAGTAATGTTCTGTTGACACAGTATTTAAGTGGCATGTTTGGGCTCGACAAAGGGGTGTCAGCGAGTGCTGTTGCAGGACCAAGTGCGCCAAGCATTACTACATGTAACGTGTCGCCTATTGCTATGTGTGGCGATGTAGGCTCAGCTGATCTGGCGTGGGGATACATTCCTTCTTCAAACCCAAACTACAATGGTGCACAAGATCGAGATGCTGACACTATTCATGTATTGAAACCATCAGGGCACACGGATGGTGGCATTGGTTCGGGTAACTATCACCTTTTAGACTTTGGTTCCGGTAAAAATACAGTAAGAGAAATGCTGGCAGGGGATACTGAGGAGTGCATAACAGTCGGTGATTTAGTCACAACAGAGACTGGTAAAGGTACGGGACCAGTAGCGCAAGGTCTAAATACGAGATTTGATGGGGGTAAGCCAGATGAAGGCATTACTTCAGATAAGTACATCGAAGAGTCCAACGTAACATACGACAATTACCAACAACAATATCAGGATGCGGAAGATCCGGCCGTTGATAACGATGCGTTTTATTATGCCGATTATGTCGAAGGGTTAGCCGCTTGTACGGGGGGGCCTGGCGCGTGCAAGTCGCAATATTACCGAGCGGATGGGAAAACCGATCGAAGGGTATTACGAGTGCCGATCGTTCGTTGTGATGAAGCTCCAAAAAAAGGCGGCAAGATGGATTTAGAAGTACTGGGCCTAGGATGCTTTTTTGTTACTCAGGAAGTGCAAAACAAGGGGAATGAATCGGAAATATTCGGTCAGTTTCTAGAGGATTGTACGGTAAAAAATGCGTCGTCTGGGGTAGATCCGGATGAAGATGGAGTTGGGCCATACAAAATCGTTCTATACAAAGACCCGTCAAGTGGAGGGTCTTAATATGATGTACTCCAATAGAAAGCATCAGATGAAAAAGATGGCTAACCAGAAAGGACTGGCAATTATAGAGTTTATTCTTGCATTGCCAGTGCTACTGATGCTGACCGTATTAGTTATCGACGTGAGCCGAGCTTTTATTCAATACACAGAGGTCAACAAAGCGTTGCAAAATGGCGCACGGTATGCCGTGGTTGATACTTATGGCACGTTAGATTTTGAAGGTATAGCTGAAGAATCTGATATTAAAAATGTGGTGATCTATGGCACGCCGAGTGGCGTTGGTACGCCGGTAATCGACTATATTGAAGCTGCTGACATTATTGTGACTCAACCAACGGACACCAATAAGGTTGTCACCATATCGGCTACTTATAATTATGAGCCTATTTTCTCAACCTTACCTTTTACCGGAACCTCTTTGGCTTTCAGTATTGGCTCTTCTGCGTCAATGAGGACTAGCCCATGAAACAATGGATAAGGAAACAGAAAGGACTGACCCAAGTTGAGTTTTCGTTAATTGCACTTGCGGTAATGTTAGTACTGTTCATGATTATTGAGTTTGCAATCTACTTTTATTCAGTGCAAATGGTCAACGAAATTACCAGGCGAGCGGCACGACTTGCCACGGTTTGTTTTATTTCTGAACGTGATGAAATACCTAATCATCAAGCTTTGGAGAGTCTATATCCTTCAGGTTTTACCGCTAATAATTTACAAATCGAATATTTAGACGATACAGGTGCAACTGTTGATGTGTCGGATTTTTTGAGTACTCCACCTGCAGCATCTACAGTGTTAGATGCTCAGTTTTCAAAAATAAAATATGTTCAAGCAAGAGCAGTTGATTATGAATTTAAGTTTTTTGTGTTAGCTGCGCTTATTAGTGCAGTAGGAAAAACGCCTGCTTTTGAAACTGTATTGCCGGCAGAAAGCTTAGGTGTATTAAAGCCTGAAGCTGATAACCCAGCTGTTTATTCGGATTGTTCCGCGGAGTAGCTTTATGTTGAAACCAGTCAAAATGGATAATGAAACACATAAAAGTTTAAAAACTAACTTGATTATTTGGATAGTTTATTCTACATCAAATTTTAAAATTCACATTGCTGATGAACTATCAAGGTGTGTAAATCTAAATATTGATTGGATAGAGCTAGATACCTTTAACTTGGACTTTGTGAAAAATAAGCAAGTTCCTGATCTCATTTATATTGAAACCGGTGAAAGCTGGGCTCAGAAAGTGGCTCATGTTTATTCTAGTGACAGCAGTTTACAGCATAATCATACTGCTTTGATTGTATTTGGCGACGAGAACGATACTGCATCCCTTAAAATGGCATTAAGGCTTGGGGCAACAGATTATTTGTCTCGTTCGGTTGATTTTGGCGAGCTATATCCTTTATTAAAATCTACCGCGGATGAAAAGATTGCCAATAAGAAAATGGGCGATCTAACATTGTTTATTAATACAAAAGGTGGCTCTGGAGCAACCACTTTGGCTATTAATACAGCAATAGAATTATCAAGCTATGCTAAGAGTAAAGTGTTGCTCGTTGACTTGGATATGCAGTTTAGTGATGCCGCTGATTATTTAAACTGTAAGCCTAAATACAATATTAATGATGTGATTGATTCTGTTAATGATTTAGATGAATTATCACTAGAAGGATTAGTCTACCAGCATCCTTCAGGTTTGAATTATTTGTGTTTTAACCAAAATGATCCAAAAGGTAATTACAAGCATGCGGTTCAAGTTAGTAAATTATTACCTATTTTGAGGCAGTTTTACTCACATATTATTGTGGATTTATCTCATGGCGTTGAGCACGTTTATCAACAAATTGTTTCTCCGGCAACACATGTTTTTTTGATTCTGCAACAGAATGTTACCTCGGTGAAGCATGCTGTTAGTTATATACGTTCTTTAGAATTAGACTATGGTTTAAGTAGTCATCAGGTTGAACTAATTGTTAATCGTTTTGAAAAGAAATCGACAATATCGTTGAAAGACATTGAAAATGCGGTTAGTGGACATGCAATACACTTAGTACCTAATAACTTTGCTATTGCTATCGAGAGCGCTAATTTGGGCAACCCAATTGTTCAATCTAAGAAAAATAGTGCGCTGAAAGCGTCTTTGGCTGAAATATCGCACTTATTAGAAAGTCCGACCAAAGAGAATCAAAGTTGGATAAAAAAACTATTTTCTTAGTAAGGGGGAGTTATGTTTTTCAAACGGAAAGGCGTCGGGAGTTCTTTCAATTCCGTAGATGAAACAAAAGAATCCAAAGTTGTGAATGTCGAGTTGGCAAAATCTGATGAAGACTCGTCAGATGAGCAAAAGTCTTTGTCGCCGGTAGAAGCCAAGATGAAAGCGATCGAGGAGCAGAAAAAGCAATTAGAACAAGATCTCTCGATAAAACACTACTACCACAAGAAACTACTGGATACCTTGGATCTCGGGCTTCTATCGCACTTGCAAGAAGATCGCGCGAAAGAGGAGTTGCGCGAAGCGGTTGTTCAGCTCATTGCGGAAGATCAAACACACCCATTGAGTTCAGAAGCGCGAAACCGCGTAATACATCAAATTGAAGATGAAGTGTTCGGCCTAGGGCCTCTTGAGCCACTTCTTGAAGATCAAACAATCTCAGATATCTTAGTAAATGGCCCGAAAAATATTTTCGTCGAACGTTTTGGTAAGTTGGAGAAAACACCGCACACCTTTTTAGACGAACGCCATTTGCGCAATATTATCGACCGTATTGTAAGCCAAGTGGGTCGAAGGATCGATGAGGCTTCACCCATGGTGGATGCTCGACTCAAAGATGGCTCACGTTTTAATGCGATTATACCTCCTCTTGCTATTGATGGGCCTTCAGTTTCTATTCGACGTTTTGCTGTTGAACGTTTGAATATGGATAACCTATTAGAACTTGGATCGTTGTCTCCTGAAATGGCGAAGTTTCTTAATGCGGCGGTTGTGGGGGAAATGAATATCCTGATTTCTGGAGGTACAGGTTCTGGTAAAACAACCACGCTAAATATTTTGTCGAGCTTTATTCCTAGCGACCAACGCATTGTAACCATTGAGGACTCAGCAGAGTTACAACTCCAACAGCCACATATTATCCGTTTGGAAACACGTCCTTCCAATATCGAGGGTAAGGGTGAAATTTCTCAGCGTGATTTAGTAAAAAACTCACTACGTATGCGTCCCGATCGGATAGTTGTTGGTGAGGTTCGTGGCTCAGAAGCGGTGGATATGCTATCCGCAATGAACACGGGTCATGATGGGTCTTTGGCTACTATCCACGCGAATACACCAAGAGATGCGTTGAGCCGGATTGAGAATATGTTCTCGATGGCAGGGTGGAATGTGTCGACAAAAAACTTGAGAGCGCAGATCGCGTCGGCCATCAATATTGTTGTGCAAATGGATCGTCAGGAAGACGGTAAACGTCGCATGGTTAGCGTACAAGAAATCAATGGCATGGAAGGTGACGTTATTACCATGTCGGAGATCTTCACCTTCCAAAGAAGAGGGGTCGATCAAGAAGGCAATGTGTTAGGTGATTACATGGCTACAGGGATTGTACCAAGCTGCCATGACCAATTAGTAAAACGAGGCTTAGACGTACCATTTGAAATATTCAATGAAAAAGCCCGTTAGGAGATTGCTATGGATAGTCAATTCCCCCTTTTTCTTGTACTGCTGTTTTTGTCCGTATTCTTTATTAGCCAAGCGTTAATTCTGCCTTCTGCGGGTAAAAAGGTTAAGCATAAGCAATTAATCAAGCGGATACACGAAAGCCATAAACATATTGATCAAGAGAGTATTTCTTTATTAAGGGAAAACTCGCTCAAGAATCTATCGCCATTAGAGCGATGGCTTGTGAGGTTTAGCCTGTTCGATAGCTTTAAGAAGAAGTTGGAACTGGCTGGGATACACATGGGGTTCAGTCGGTTTATTTTCCTCACATTCCTCGGAGGGACTGCGGTTGGTCTATTTCTGTTCTTGTTCGGGCAAGTTTGGTACCTCTGTGCTGGCGTTGCGTTTGCTTGCTGGGTGTCTGTTTACTTCTACATACAGAAAAGGATTGCTGATCGTTTAATGAAATTTGAAGAGCAACTGCCAGAGGCTCTCGATATCATCAAGCGAGTTTTGCAGGCAGGGCAGCCAATTACGCAGGGGTTTGGAGAAGTAGGCAGAGAGGTTAGTGCACCGCTTGGTCCTGAGTTCATGAATACCTTTAACTTACTCAACTATGGTTATGACCTCCGCTTGGCGATTATGCAAATGTCGGAGAGAACTCCTACCGTATCTATGCTTGCTTTCTCCAGTGCTGTGTTACTGCAAAAGGAAACGGGTGGTAACTTAGTCGAAAACATTGAGAAGCTCTCCCATATCCTACGTGCTCGTTTCAAACTCGCTCGAAAAATAAAAACCATTTCGGCGGAATCTCGAATGTCGGCATGGGTATTAGTATTAGCGCCTTTTGGTTTGTACGTCATCATTTCCCTTGTTCGACCTGAGTATATTGAGTTACTCCACACGCATCCAATGGGGATCAAAATGGTCATTGGTGGGATGGTAGCGTTGTTTATCGGCACGCTTTGGATTCGTAAAATCGTCAATATTGAGGTGTAGCCATGGAAAGTATTCAAGGATGGTTAAACGATTTTGCTGTCGGCCAAGAAACACTGCTTATGGGGTTGATCCTCATCACTACAGTGTTGGTTGTGATGACGTTAGGCTCGATAATTATCGGGGTTAACTCGCCAATTAAACGAAAGTTAGCCGAATTGTCTGGTGATAAGAAAGAAGTCTCTCATCACAACAAGAAAATGTCAGACACCTTGGAGTCGTTAGCGCCTTTAACTTCCCCAACCAGTGAAAAAGAGCGTCAAACGACACGCAATAAACTGATGCATGCTGGGTTTCATGAAAGCAATGCATTATCGATGTTTTATGCCATTAAATCGGTCACGACAATCTTAGGTGTGATGGTGGCGGCACTGGTGTATTTCTCGGTTCCGGAATCTAAATACCTGTACACGTATATGGCGTTATCCGTATTTATTGGGCTTTTATTTCCTGATTTTATTTTGCGTCGAATGGTGAACAAGCGTCAGCAAGCGATTCGTGCAGGTGTGCCCGACATGCTTGATTTGCTGGTGGTTTGTACCGAATCAGGGCTTGGCTTTAATGCAGCGTTGCGTCGGGTTGCTGATGAACTGGTTATCTCTCACCCAGAGCTTGCTGATGAAATCGATACGGTGTGCAACAAAATTAAAGCGGGCAAACCAATGCCAGAAGCGCTGAGGGAGCTAGTATTAAGGACAGGGTTAGAAGAATTAATGGGGCTGGTAAGTATGCTTAGCCATGCCTCTCGAATAGGGGGGAGTTTAGTCAACTCCTTGCGTGAATATACCGAAGACTACAGGGATAAGCGTCAACAAGCAGCAGAAGAAATTGCTGCAAAAATCCCAGTCAAAATGATGTTTCCAATGGTGCTATTTATTTGGCCTTGCTTTTTTATAGTGGCTATCGGACCTGCGTTAATTTCATTGGCTGAGGCATTTTCTAATTAAAAAGCAAAATAGGGATCGTTATGTGGATTAAGAAATACGTCATCATCTCGTTGTTGGTGCTTACCGCATGTTCAACAACTGAACAGTCATCAGATTTCGATTCAACGCTGTACTCAGGTAAGCCCGTTGAGTCTCTCACTAATGATGAACCACCCAAAACAGAGGAAGAGGCAATCTCACGAGGGGATATTGCATTAAGCAACAAAAATGTCGACTTAGCCTTGTATGAATATATTCGCTCGCTCTCTTTCCCGAATGCGGTCCATAAAGATAAAACCTTGTACACCGTGGGGCGCATCCATTTAGCTAGGGAGAATTCAGAACTCGCCGATAAATCATTTCGAGCATCTTTGGCTGAGAACCCCGATCATATTGGCTCCCTGACTGAGCTTGGTACTTTATACACGAAGCGTGGAGAAAAGGACGTTGGGAAAAGCTACTACATACGCGCTTTGAATGCTGACCAAATTCGCATGGATGGCGATCCTACCATCACTAAAGACAACATTACTGCAGAGAGCGTTGCAACATATCGCTATGATGATAAATCACCAGTCTCTGCTTACTCCGGTCTAGGTGTGCTTTACGACATTCGTGGCGACCACGATATTGCGCAGGCGTTAATTCGAAAAGCGTTGGATATTGACTCAAGAAACGTAAACGCTTTGGTCAGCCTTGGCTACTCCTACTACATGGAAAAAGCTTACTCAAAAGCGGCGCACTTTACTCAAGCCGCACTAAGTATCAAGCCAGGAGATGAGAGAGGAATCAATAATTTAGGTCTCATTGCTTTAGCTAAAGATCAGCCACGACAAGCTCTGAGTATTTTTAGTCGACACATGACAGAGCCGGAAGCACTCAATAATGTTGGTTACTTCTTGATCCTTCAAGGCAAACCAGGCGAGGCGATTCCTTATCTACAACAGGCTATTGATAAGAACCCTGCCTACTATGAACTGGCAAATAAAAACCTAGAACGAGCATTGGCAATGGTGAGAGAGCGAGGGGATACCTCTACCGCGCTTCTCCAATAAATTTGAAGACCCTTTTAAAAGAAAGCCACTCTGCAAGATAGAGTGGCTTTTTCATTTACCGGGAGTAGTCCGTTGCAAAGGTGTTTGTTCAATTAGCCGTTCATTCTCTTCTTTCAGGGTAAGAAGCATAGCGCCGTAAAGCCCAACCAACTATCTTCCATAACATCACCGTCAAGAGTGTTGCGAGGTAGCCATCAATCGCATAATGCCAAGCTAAATGTACCGAACCGATTTGAATGATGACTGCGAAAGCGTAGGCAAAGTAGCCGATGGTTTTGTTGAGTCTATAAATTGATAGCGCCATCAAAACCGCAATGGAAACGTGCAAACTAGGCATTGCCGAAATGCCAGAGCCAATACCATTGGCATTCGCGATGTACTCATCCCAAAGATATTGCTGTGTAGGCAATGCCCACAATTGCCCAGCGTCCACATTGGTAAGATATTGGCTTTGGGCTTCGAGCGTTTTCATCAGAGGAACAAACTGTTCATCTCCAGTGATAAGCTCCACATAGCAAGGGCCTGCTGAAGAAAGCAGCGTGGCGAAGAAGACACCAAGAATCATCCAAGACAATGCGAACGTGAGTAAAAACTGTTGCCTTACCAACGGGTATTTTTTGTAGATAAGGAAAAAGATGAGTATACCCCACATACAAAAAAACCATGCGTTGTAGGCTACATTTAGCCCTAATGAGGCCCAAGCATTGGAGAATAATGCATGGGTCAACTCCCACGGAGCAACGCCGAAGTGTAGCAACGAATCAATATTCGCAAAGGTCAGATCCCACTTGAACGGATTGATGATTGGAATCAGCGATTTCAAAAACGTGTGGTTAGAGAAAATCAGGTTGAGTGCCATCATCGAAACAAACACTGATACAGGTCGGTACAGCGGAAAAATAAGATGCTTCAGTTTTTGTATGAATCTTTTTGCCGGCTGCTTTTCTTTGCGCAGTATGAGATAGAAATAATAGTAGATACACCAGCTTAAACCTGTGACATACAAAGCTTGTATGAGCGTTTCAAGGTAAGTGGTAAAAGAGTAATCGATAGGGAAATCGAGATACAAAGAACAAAGATAAATGACAGCAGTCGAGATAAAGCAATAGGTGTAGAAAATCTTATCGTTCAATAACTCATTCTTTACTGATGTGAGTAAAGCCGACGCTTTTTGCTGCCAGCTAAGGTTGAGCTCGTAATTGTTGTCTTGTTCCATTGATGATCCGTCATCTCTATCCTTCCAATATCATTAAGCTTAGTTGAGAAAACGGGCACTCGTATTTGAGTGCCCGTGGTTTATCTGGATTCAATAGTTGGCGTATCAGCAGGCTAAATCATGCCCGTGACAAGGCCTGCCGCCACAAAAAACACGATCATCCACAGAACCGATAGGTTGAGCTTTTTGTGTAGATAAAAACCTGCAACCACTAACGCCATGTCGATGGGAGCAACAACTGCGCTGCTAAATACTGGCTGGTAAAGTGCCGCGAGTAGTAACCCTACTACCGAGGCATTTACACCGTTGATGGCGCCGGAGACCAGCGGTTTGCCTGCCAGTGCTTGCCAGTTCTTAAGAACGCCAAGTAGTAAAAGAAACCCAGGGAGGAATACGCCAAGCGTTGCGATCAGAGCGCCTAAAATTGGCGTATCCGAAAGCTCATAACCGATAAAAGTAGCAAAGGTGAACATTGGCCCCGGTACAGCTTGTGCAGCGGCGTAGCCTGTTAAAAATGCATCTTGGCTGAGCTGGTCGCCAACAATGTTTTGCAGAAGCGGCAGAACCACATGACCGCCACCAAACACTAAGCTACCAGCTTGGAAAAAATCACTAAACAGCCCAAGCAAAGGTAACGTATGAGCCACTAACGGTAAGCCGAGTAAAAGCATCGCAAATAGAGCTAATGGCGCGATAGACGGTTTAAACGACTCGGCTGATGGCGCGGAGTCTTTCTTCAGATATCGCATTCCGACAAAACCTGCTGCGATCAACACGAACATTTGCGTCATGATGCTTGGTGCCACCAGCAACGCAATCGCAGTCGCGACGCACAAACCCGCGGTCAGTTTACTTTGGCAGAAGTTTTTGTACATGCCCCAAGTCGCATCCGCCACGACGACGACTGCGAGCAGTTTTAGGCCGTGAACGATGTTTTGGAACACTGCGGTGTCGGTGATTTGGCTGCTCACCATCGCCAGCGCCAACATGATGACCACTGAAGGAAGCGTGAATCCGACAAATGCTGCGCATGCGCCATCTAAACCGCCACGTTTATAGCCTAAAGCAAAGCCAACTTGGCTTGAGCCCGGTCCCGGCAAAAACTGACTGAGCGCGACAATTTGCGCGTACTCGCTGTCATCAAGCCATTTCAGTTTCTCAACAAAGGTTTGGCGAAAATAACCAATATGAGCCGCCGGGCCGCCGAAGCTGAACCAACCCAGCCAGAAAAAAGTTTTGAATATGGTGAACATGTCGAGCCTGTTTATCTAAAAAGCATTGTTGCTAATTTATCGAATGCTCTAAAATGACTCAAATTGATGATTTTAATTTCATCTATGAATGAAATGGGATGAGGATGTTGGAGTGAAAGAGGACATTCAGTGGCGCAACATTGACTTGAACTTATTGGTGACGTTTTCCTACTTGTATCGCTATCGAAGCGTTAGCGTCGCGGCAGAGAAAAGTTACGTTAGCCAGTCGGCGATGAGTCATAGTTTGTCTCGTTTAAGGTTGTTGTTTGACGACCCGCTTTTTGAGCGAAAAGGGCACAAGATGGAGCCCACCGAGCACGCTCACCACATCGCGCCAACTGTGCATCACTTGTTGGATTCTATCGCCAAAGACTTGCTCACTAAGTCTGCCTTCCAACCTGAAAATTACGCGGGTGTATGTCGCATCGGGTTAACGGATTATGCCGAGTTTATCTTTGCTCCTCGGCTTTATGACGAAATACGCCAGCGCGCCCCAGAGGCGCAGATCAGTTTTATTAACGTCAATCGTAGCAACTACGTGGCATTAACTGAGCACGAAAAGCTCGATGTCATTATTGGCAGCATGCCGGTGTTGGATGACAACTTTGAGAGCTTGTACTTGTACACCGAAAAACACGTGTGCATGTGTGATAAACAGGTGTTGAAAGGGGAAACACAGCTGTCTCTGGAAGCGTTCGCGAACATCGAGCAAGCTCTGGTAAGTCCCGATGGGAGCTTAAAGACACAAGTAGACCAAAAGCTTGCAGAACATGGCTTGAGCCGCAAAGTCACCGTGGCGTCGCGCAACTTTCTCACTATTCGGCATCTATTGAAAAAACGCGATCTCATTGCCATCGTGCCAGAAAAAATGGCATTGGCGGAGGGCTTTTCGGACGATCTCGTTACCGTTAAGCCGCCGATCGCCGTTGCGGATTTTGATATTGCTATGCTGTGGCATTCCAGCCGAAACAATGAAGACAAAGGCATTTGGCTACGCGAGTTGGTTTCTTCGACCATCACCTCTAAATGATAAACATTTGGGGCACTCATGGTGCTTAGAGTGATTTGTTGTTGAACTTCTTACTACCCGCTGAGTTATCGGCGTTATACCGAAACAGTACTGATTGAGCAAAATGAATGTCTTTGGTTGGGGGGGATGTTCCAGATTTAATTCATAAAAGAGATTAATGGAAAAGGTATCATTGAGTTGTACCACGTAGTTTAAGCTCTGTTTGCACGTATACATGAAGAGGTCGTAAGCGTCCATCTCGGTATTTTTCCACCAGTAAGTTCACTCCCTGAGTTCCCATCAACTCAGAGTGAATACGAATTGTAGACAACGGCGGAAAGGTAAAGCGAGCAGTAGGAATATCATTCATACTAATCAACGTAATATCCTCTGGTATCTTTAAGCCAAATTCATGGATTGCACGTACTATGCCAATCGCGATGGAGTCTGAATCAATGAATACTGCTTTCGGGAAGTCACCTATGGCTAGCATCTCTTTCGCTAAGTTATAACCGGACAAACTAGAGCAGGAACAATAGTGTATATCTTGTTCTGCGACCACGCCTTTTAGATAGCCATAGTCCAAAAACACATTTTCACGAATGTCAGCTGCGTCGGGCTTGTTTTGACCGCCAATATAACCGATGCGGCGGTGGCCTCGTTGTACAAAGAAATCAACTACTTGCCTACTGATTCGAATAAGGTCGACATCAACGCAATCATAAGGGCAGGTTGGATCTGAAAAGTTTATGTAGCAGATGCTATCGGCTAGACGTTTAGGTAATTTATCTACTACCTTTTGGTCGACATTTCCGACTAAAAGGACACCTGTTATCTTTTTCGTTTCAACATCAATTTCACTGTTATAGCAATTGGTTAGCGTAATACCTAGTTTGTCGCATTGCGTTTCAATCCCATGACGAATTGATAAGTAGTAAGGGTCATTCACCTCTGTTTCTTGTTTGTAGTTATATAAGGCTAAAAAGTGATGTTTTTGCTTAACTTCTTTGATGCCTTTCTTCGAGCTACTGGTGCGGTACTCCAGTTTTTCTGCAATTTCCAAAATGCGGTATTTGGTTTCTTCTTTAACGCTCAACGTTGGGTCCTTGTTCAAAACCCGCGATACGGTTGCAAGTGAGACACCCGCTTCAATGGCGATATCTTTTAGCTTTGCCATGTAAATTTCCCGTCGGCACTGCTCACTGCCCAAGTGTGAGCTCAATAATCTGACTATTTTAAACAGCTACTTAGAGATGCACAAACCTTTAGTAAGACAGTCCTAAACACTTTAAATCATCATATCAAGCCAACTTGTTTTCATGAAATAGACTCTATTGAGTAATAAATAAAGCCGTAAACGTAAGGATTATATTGCTGTAAAAATACTGAAAAACGCGACTGGTTTGGAAACTTGCTACTTGTGGTAACTCTAGTACTTAATAGGAGTCGAGCTGTTTAGAGTTTAATCAAGCAAACGTTTTATTGTTCATGTTTATGTTTTGTGTCTCATTTTATAAACAAATCAATAGGAAAGTATTCAACTCTATTTATAATCTCCGCGCTTTTAAAAGCTGTCTAACAGTATGAAAAATTAGGAAATTATAATGAAAAAAGTATTGCCATTATTGGCTTTAGGTGCAGTGGTTGCTTCAGCATCAGTTCAAGCAGAAGGTAACTGGTATGTTGGTGCTGATTTGGTAAATTCAGATCTTAAAGTTAAAAGCTTGTCAAAAGATTTTTCTGCGACAGGTCTTAGCCTTGCTGTAGGTAAAGAGCTTCAATATTCAGAAAACTTCAAACTAGCTTTTGAAGGTGAGTACATATACTTTGGCGACTTTGAAGAAACATTTTCTTACATGGGGTGGCCGGTTAAATTTAGTGTTGATGCTTCTGCGTTCAATTTCAATGCGAAGCCTAAATACCAATTTGCAGGTACAGGCTTCTATGTTGGTGCGATTGCTGGCCTTGGTGTAATGAGTGTTTCTTATGAAGTGAAATCATCTAGCACTGTTACCGATGATGGTCGTGATGTAGGCTTTAACTACGGTGTTGAGGCTGGTTATGAGTTCGCTTCAGGTTTGGTTGTATCTGGTGGCTACCGTGCTTCTTCGGTAAGTATTGATGCCGAAAACGGTGGCAGCGAAGATTTTGATTTTGACAGCCTGTACGTTGGTGTTGATTACAAGTTTTAAGCTCGCGTAAGCAAAACATAGATACTAAAAAGGAGCCGTTAGGCTCCTTTTTTTATTAGATTATCAATCAACTCGTAATGATGCTCTTGCACGCCTGCAAGGTTGCCATATTTGGGTTGATGGCGGTCATTTTCTTTCGCGTGTTGCCAGCCAATGGTGTGACGCACAAAATGCTCTGCAAACGCGTGGGAAACTTCCAAGCAACCTGCCAGCACGGTATCAACATAACTTTGCATGATTGGGCTCTTTGCGCATGGTGGTAGTGGCTCGTCTTTTACGTAAACCCAAATGTCATGTTCTTGGTTAAAACTCGCATCTGTTTCGATTTGATCTGGCTGAAGTTGAATACGATGATAACCTCGCTCACGGCGGTCGAATTCTGCGAGCGCTTCTTCATTTACTTCGAGTAAAACGCCATTAACCTGTCCATCGCCTTGGTTCACCACTAATGGAGAGAGGCTGTAGCTGTCGTCAATCTTCCCCCAGTAGCGAACCAACCCATGTGCTATGACGGGAATGGCTTCTCCCGTTTGTCCGGTTAACTTACGCGACGCAGAATTAATCAAACTGCCATAGCCAAATATGTACATTGTCGTTGCATCCCTTAACTGATAGTTGTGCCTCTCATGTTTATACCTAACCGGCATCTGAAGCACAACTTTACCTCTTAAGTATAATCTTAATTATAAACATGTATTTTCTATACATGTTTATGGTAGCATCAATATGTAGTTGAGTTAACCAGCATCGAGAGACGCTTGAGGGCAAGATAATGCTGAATATCACCGATAAAAAAGTAGAAGAAAAAATCCCCGCATGGCTGCGATTAGGCTTTCGGCCGTTTTTTCTGTTTGGGTCGATTTACGCCATTGTTGCGATTGCGTTATGGGTGTGGATGTTCCAAAGTGGGCCGCCAAGCGCATTGGCCGTGCCTGCATTGTGGTGGCACGTACATGAAATGTTGTTCGGTTTTTCAATGGCCATTGTAGTTGGCTTTGTACTGACCGCGGTACAAAACTGGACTGGCATTAATGGTACCAAGCATTACATGCTTCTGGCTTTATTTGGCTTGTGGTTAGTGCCCCGCATATTGCTTTGGACACCAGCACCGTTATGGTTAACCAGCAGTATCGAAGCGGTATTTTTACTGTTTGTCGCCTATGAGGTGGGCATTCGTGTGTATCGAGCCAAAGGTTGGCGTAATTTGTTTTTCGTTCCACTGTTTCTTTTGGCCATCTTTGCGAACTTTGCAAGCTACGCAACGATAAAAGGTATGCCGCCCTTTAGCTCTTCAGCGGTGTGGCAAGCAATGCTGTGGTGGTTTACCTTGCTGTTGTCAGTGATGGGCGGACGTGTGATTCCATTTTTTACTGCGCGTCGATTTAATTTCGAAAAAGCGCAACCATTGGCTTGGTTAGAGTGGCTCGCGAATTTGCCGTTGGTAATGCTATTTGTGCTGAGCTTTTTCCCTGTGACGTTTGCAGAACTAGGTAGTCCTTTGATGCTATTTGCAGGTGTTGCTCAGTTGGTGCGTTTTGTTCGCTGGAAACCTTGGTTAACCCTGAGCGAGCCTTTAGTGTGGTCGCTGCATGCTGCGTATTTGTGTTTACCACTAAGCTTCATTTTGCGAGGCGTCTGGGGAGATGCATTTGCCAGCCATAACCTCATTCACCTGTTTGCGATAGGTGCGTTAGGCGGTTTGATTTTAGCGATGATTGCACGGGTGACGATGGGACATACTGGTCGCATGATCTACAAAGGACCAAACATGAGCCTTGCGTTTGCAGCAATTACCGCGGCAGCTTTGGTTCGCAGTTTCGCCGTGATCTTTGACCCAGCGAACATGATGCTGTGGATTGATATCAGCGGCGGATTATGGATTGTTGCGTTTGGGCTATTTGTGTGGCGCTTTGGTGTGATGCTTGTGACCCCTCGTGTGGATGGTCACCCCGGATAAGATTCTAATGTGAGTAGAGAAAAGAGGAGCCGCGTGCTCCTCTTTTGGTTTTTGTTCTTTATAGGTTTAGTGTTTACTCGTCTTCGTCGTCCGCTTTATTCGTGAGCCCCAAGCGTTTAAATAGCCACCACTCTAGACCAAAAATGACAATTAAGGCGATGCAGAACCAGGTGAATGCCATGGTGGAATCCACGCCTGGCATTCCACCAACATTGATACCGAGTAAACCTGTTAAGAAGCTGGTTGGTAGAAAAATCGTTGCTACCAAAGTAAACAGGTAACTGTTTTTATTGGTTTTCTCATCACGATGATGTTTGATCTCTTCTTGGAAAAGCGCCACTTCTCCAAGATAAAACTCAAGTGTTTCATTTATGCGCGTAATATTATTGTGTGCGAAGCGATATTGATGAGGTCTCAAAGCAATCAATTCTGATTCTGACTCCACAAGATCACGGATAGCGTACTGCTGAGGGCGAATAAAACGCTTGATAGAAATCAGTGCTTTTTGAGTCGCCATATGTTTGTACGTCGACTCATCATTCACGTCGAACTGGTTTAGTGTTTCTTCAATCGTATCAAGGTAAATGTCTATTTTACTGTTTAATCCTTCAATGATCTGATGAAGTAAACTGGCAAGACTTTTTGGGCCTTTGTGTTCCGCTAATGCTTGGCGAATCTCCATGATCGCGCGTGATGGAATTTTACGAGTTGAAATGAGTGCGCCTTGAAAGTAGAGAATTCGAATACTAAGCATATCTTCTGGTGATGCATTGCCGTTCATATTGACGCCTCGTAAAATCAACATGAAGTTCTCGTCATCCAAAGGATGGAAAGATGGTCGGCTTTCGTCGGCTAATAGATGATCAACCGTAGCTCGAGGTACTTGGTTCTGCTCCAGCCAACCACGAATATCAGGATGCAGCCGTTCGCAATGGTACCAATGCTTAGCTTGAATTTGCTCTGCCGTGGTGGATTGTTGAGTTGCTTCTGGGGTTGAGAAGTCCCAATGTTCAATCATAAAACCCATTTTCTTTTCCTTGTTTGAGCCGATACCAAAATAACCTCAAGATACTTCTTTCGCGAGAATTGCATTGCCATACAGAGGCAATTCTCTGAGTACGGTACTCTGAAGTCATTGATGCATTATTTTTCAAATGAGTATGATTGTATTTAACGCCAAATGTCTATGAATAGTTGTTCTTATTTGCAATCGAGTGGAGCGCACCAAGGTGTTGTGCTTAAACAACAAAACAAAAAGCCTGCAACTAAGCAGGCTTTATTGTGGGGGAGGGAGGGGAGCTGTTAGCCAACTTGAGAAAGATTAACCACTTTCTGTTGTAGCTTTTTCTTTAAATAGTCCGTTAAGGCCTGTTTTTCTTCCTCGTTCATGTAAAGACCAAGCTTAGTACGGCGCCATAAAATGTCTTCATCGGTCATTGCCATTTCATGGTTCATTAAGTAATCGATCTCACGTTGGTAAACACCACCTGCTTGTGCCGAGAACGTTTGTCCTAAGTCAGCTTCACTTGTTGTGCCTTCCATTAAGTTCCAGGTTTGGGTACCAAACTGTGTGACATAACGAAGAATCAATGCTTCTGGCGCCCAAGTGTATTTAGCGTGAATTTGTTTAGCTAATTGTTCACGACTACAGCTGAAGTTACCACCAGGAAGGGTTTGGTTGGCCGTCCAGTCTTTACCCATTTCAGGTAGGAACGGAGCAAGTTTCTTCATTGCTGCTTCACCTAACTTACGGTAGGTCGTTAACTTACCACCAAAAACAGAAAGCAGAGGTGCATGGTCGTATTCCGCATCGAGCTCTAGCGTGTAGTCTCGTGTGATTGCTTGCGGAGAGTCAGATTCATCGTCACATAAAGGACGAACACCGCTGTATGTCCAAACTACATCTTCGCGAGTCAACTGGTGGACAAAGTGTTGGTTTACGATATCAATGAGGTAATCGACTTCGTCATCTGAGATCGACACTTCACGTGGGTCACCTTTGTATTCCACATCTGTTGTACCAATGATTGAGAACTTATCTAAGTAAGGAATCATAAATACGATGCGATTGTCTTTGTTTTGAAGGATGTAGGCTTGCGGTTCGTTGTGGATACGAGGAACAACGATGTGCGAGCCTTTGATTAAGCGAATGTTACGAGGAGAGGCTTGCTCTAATCCATCATCAAAGAACTGTTTTACCCAAGGCCCCGCAGCATTGACTAACGCTTTCGCTTTACGTTCGAAACGTTGGTTTGTCATCACATCGTGAATAGTAACGTGCCAGATACCACCTTCACGGTGTGCTTTTTCCACGCGGCAGTAGTTACGCACTTCAGCATGGTTTTCGCGAGCCGCAAGAACGTTCAGTAATACTAAACGTGCATCATCAACCCAACAGTCAGAGTATTCGAAACCCGTTTTCATTTCTGGTTTTAGCAAGCCAGATTTCGCAAGGTTGACGGTTTTACTGCCTTGCAGCGTCGTACGTTTACCCAAATTATCGTAAAGGAAAAGGCCACAACGAATCATCCAAGCTGGGCGTAGGAATGGGCGATGCGGTAAACGGAAACGCATTGGTAGTGCGACGTGTGGTGCTTTACGAAGAATAACCTCACGCTCTGCGAGCGCTTCCGAAACTAAACGAAACTCGTAGTGTTCAAGGTAGCGTAAACCGCCGTGTATCAGTTTAGAACTTGCTGAAGAAGTCGCAGATGCGAAGTCATTTGCTTCGTATAAGCCAACACTCAAACCTCGGCCAGCTGCGTCTGCTGCAATACCAGCTCCGTTAATGCCGCCACCGATTACGATCAAGTCTAAGGTAGTGGATGAGCTAGTAGTGGAAGCATTATTTTGTATACTCATAAATTTGACCCCTTGGTGAGCGAACGAGCATTTTAGAACATAATGTAATCCTAGCTCAGCTTTCGTTTGTGATCATCTATTATTTTCGTTTGTGAGCGTTTTGTGTGATTTAGACACAAAAAAACCTCTGTCTAATTAAGACAGAGGTCATTTGAGGGGGAGTTATACGATTGACGTTACTCGTTTTCGGAGTTTGATTCGTTAGCTTCAACCACTTCAAGTGGGATAGAAGCTTCCTTCAAAATTGACAAGATTTCTTCTGGTGGCTGCTTATTGGTAAAGATCATGTTGAGCTGTGCAATATTGCCTAGTTTTACCATAGCATTGCGCCCGAACTTGGTGTGGTCTACGGCAAGAAATACACTACGGCTATTGTCAATGATCGCTTGTTTGACCCGGACTTCGTGGTAATCAAAGTCTAATAGCGAGCCATCGAAGTCGATACCGCTAATGCCGAGAATGCCAAAGTCGAGACGGAACTGTTTAACGAAATCGAGGGTAGCCTCGCCAACAATACCGCCGTCTCTGCTGCGGACTTCTCCACCCGCTAAGATGACTTTGATTTCAGGGTTAGGGAAAAGAATGGTCGCAACATTGATGTTGTTGGTGACAACACGCAACTGTTTATGGTTTTTATTGAGCGCTCGCGCAACTGCTTCTGGTGTGGTGCCGATATCGATGAATAGTGTGGCACCATCTGGAATGTGTTTGACTACCTCGTCTGCAATGACATCTTTTTCATTGAAGTTGAGCGCTTTACGCGTGTTGTAAGATGTGTTTTCAGAACTGAGAGGAATAGTGGCTCCACCGTGATAACGACGAATTTTGTTGTCATCGGCGAGTTCATTGAGATCGCGTCGGATGGTTTGTGGGCTGACATTGAATCTTTCTACCAACTCATCCGTGCTGACATAGCCTTGTTTTTTCACCAGCTCAACAATCTGCTGGTGTCGAGGTATTTGCTTCACTTACCACTCCCTTGTGCATTGGTAACGGCCAATGCTTCAAATTCGAAGCTCTATTGTGCTCGAATTTGCTCGTTGTGAGAAGTAAGCGAGTTCAGGAATCGGGGATAAAGCGCAAAAAGAGCGCACAAATGGCGCTCTTTTTTCTTATGGAGATGAGATTAATCTTCTTCGTCGTGAAGTTCAGACCAGGTTTGTGCACATTTCACTGCACGCTTCCAACCCTTGTAACGACGATTGCGTTTTTCTTCATCATCGTGTGGCTCAAAGGTGCGATCAAGTACCGCTTTATTCTGCAACTCATCAATGCTATCCCAGTAACCAACTGCAAGGCCGGCAAGGTAGGCTGCACCAAGAGCGGTAACCTCAGTTACTTGAGGGCGGTGTACTTCTGTGTTCAATACATCGGATTGGAATTGCATGAGGAAGTTGTTCGCTACTGCACCACCATCGACGCGAAGGTTCGCAAGCTTAATGCCTGAGTCAGCTTGCATCGCATCCAGTACGTCACGAGTTTGATAAGCGATGCCTTCCAATGTTGCACGGATGATATGGTTTGAATTCACACCGCGAGTAAGGCCGACAATCGTGCCACGTGCGTAGGCATCCCAGTATGGTGCGCCTAAACCAGTAAATGCAGGCACGACATAAACGCCGTTTGATGTATCCACTTTTGTCGCGAAGTATTCAGAGTCTTCTGCACCGTTTAGGATTTTCAATTCATCGCGTAGCCATTGGATAGAAGCTCCACCCATGAATACGGCACCTTCAAGTGCATAAGCTGGTTCGCCTGCAGGACCACAAGCCAAAGTTGTTAGAAGACCATGTGTCGAAGTGACTTTTTCTTGGCCCGTATTCATTAGCAAGAAACAACCCGTACCGTAAGTGTTTTTCGCTTGACCCGCTTCAACACACATTTGGCCGTAAAGCGCCGCTTGTTGGTCACCTGCGATTCCAGAAATAGGAATACGAGTACCGCCTTTACCACCGATGTTGGTTTTACCGTAAATTTCCGATGAGCGCTTCACTTCTGGCATCATAGATGCTGGGATGCCAAGCTCATCTAACATTTTTTGATCCCAACATAGATCGTTGATGTTAAACAGCATGGTACGCGATGCGTTAGTGTAGTCGGTTACGTGAACGCGACCTTGAGTCATCTTCCAAACTAACCAAGTATCGACAGTACCAAACAACAGCTTACCTGCTTCTGCGTCTTCTCGTGCGCCTTCAACATTGTCCAGAATCCATTTAACTTTGGTACCGGAGAAGTAAGGGTCAAGCACCAAACCAGTGTTGTCACGTACATAGTTTTCGAGACCGCGTGCTTTTAAATCTTCACAGATATCAGCAGTACGGCGACATTGCCATACAATCGCATTGTAAACGGGTTTACCTGTTTCTTTGTTCCAGACGATGGTCGTTTCACGCTGGTTAGTAATACCGATAGCCGCTAATTGGTCGCTACGGATGCCAGACTTAGCTAGAGCTTCTACTAAGGTAGAGCTTTGTGTTGCCCAGATCTCCATTGGATCATGTTCAACCCAACCAGCTTCTGGATAAATCTGAGTAAATTCGCGTTGCGCGACGCTTACGATGTTCGCATCATGATCAAGAATCACTGCGCGAGAGCTTGTTGTACCTTGGTCTAGGGCAACAATGTATTTTTGCTCAGTCATGGTAAGAATCCTTTTGTTTCGTTATTTATATTTTAGTAAATGTTCGAGTTACGTCAGTTTTAAGCTCTAGCTTCTTCTGTTTCTTCTTCCGTCTCACATTGGTTTGGAATCGTACAACCGTGGCCTTGTTGTGGAAGGTAAGCTGCAATCGCTTTTGGATACAACCAACCTCCAAAACATGCACCTGCAATCGGAGCAAGTAAAGGCACGATAAAGTAAGGAATGTCCTTAGCACCTGTCAGAGCGTAATCCCAGCCTGCGAAGTAAGCGAACAGCTTCGGTCCAAAGTCACGAGCAGGGTTCATCGCAAAGCCTGTTAGTGGGCCAAGTGAACCACCGATGACGGCAATCAAAATACCGATCAATAGAGGGTTCATTGCGCCACGTGCCGCGCCGTTATTTTCATCGCCCAGAGCCAGAATCGCAAACATCAGTACAGCAGTGATAACGAATTCCACAGCAAAAGCACCAAAGAAAGAGAGAGAGGCATGCGGATAAGTCGAGAAGATACCAGCAGTTGCTAGTGCATCTTGGCTGCTGCGAACGAAGTTATGAGCGATTTCGTAGTCGGTGAAAAGGTTGCTGTATAAGCTGTATACCAATGCAGCAGAACAGAATGCCCCAAGCATTTGAGCGATAATGTATGGCACCACTTTCGCCTTATCAAAACCATGAAACATAGCAAGTGCGATGGTAACGGCAGGGTTGATGTGTGCACCAGAGACGCCAGCCGTACAGTAAATAGCGATGGCGACACCGAAGCCCCATACAATACTGATTTCCCATTGTCCAAATGATGCGCCTGTTAGAACTAAGGCTGCAACACAGCCTACGCCGAAGAAAATAAGTAGTCCTGTACCGATAAACTCGGCCAAACATTCTCCGAGCAGAGAGGGGTGTTTGTTCGTTGTCATGTTAAAAGTCCTTTGATCATTTTTGCCTGTCTAGCACGATACTATTGTGCATATATAAACGTTTGCGAAAACAAACGAGCGTTAAAAATGAGCGTTTGAGCATAAATTTGTTAATCAAAGTCTTCGTTTTTGTTAAATGGCGCATCTTTTAACCGGAAAAGAACACAACGAAAATAATTTATTTGTCACGAGGCCAGTGTTGAGAGCGCTCAAATTACCGATGTGAAAAAGAATGCACAACTGGTAAGAGGAGTTTTGTGAAGCTGCTACGTGCTTGGAGACTTATTGCACAGAACTTGTGTAGCAATTAACCCTAAAGGAGTAGCGGAATGTCAAATGTATCAAGGGATAGCAGTGAAGTAAAAAATACGCTGTCATGTTTGGACTTTTAGAAAAAATCGTCATCCCATTGGTACCAATAGGATGAGTTGAGAAGAGAATAAACGCTGTTAATGTCTTGTGTTTGTGAATCATTGCTTCGGCTTGTATTCAAATAAAAATTGTTTTTTTATTTCGTTTGATGCTAAACGTGATCGTTTTTCAGCTTTTTAGTTATTAGTTGGTTCGGAGCGAGTAGGGCAGGCGTAAATCGCCCTTTTTACGGTTAGTTTATGTTCTAATTCGAGCCTTTGTTTCAAAGGTTTCGAATTGGAATGCTCAAGTGAGAGGTTTGAATATCAGTTTCATATTAACGAATCTTGAGTAAAGTTGAACGATGATCTAATTAATGCTCATATAATTTACTGTATTTACTTATATTTAATCCATGTGCAACATTTGTCACAGAAATAAAATCCTAACTCCATACAATTCATGAACTTTCGAACGAAGATTTATTTTGTTTCGTTCGCTCCTTTTGTGTTTTTACCATCGCATACAAAATAATGAGGTTCCTATGTTTGGAATATTCAAACCTAAGGCGCACATTGATCGTCTGTCCCCTGGCAGCATCGATAGCACCTACTCTCGCCTCCGTTGGCAACTCTTTATCGGTATCTTTGTTGGCTACGCCGGTTACTATCTAGTTCGTAAAAACTTCAGTTTGGCGATGCCTTATCTTATCGAGCAAGGCTTTAGCCGCGGAGACTTAGGTGTCGCCTTGGCAGCTGTTTCCATTGCATATGGTCTCTCTAAGTTTCTAATGGGCAGCGTTTCAGACCGCTCCAACCCTCGCTATTTCCTTAGTGGCGGCCTATTGATGTCTGCATTAGTGATGTTTTGCTTTGGCTTTATGCCATGGGCGACTGGTAGCGTCACTGCGATGTTCATTTTGCTTTTCTTAAACGGTTGGTTCCAAGGGATGGGGTGGCCTGCTTGTGGCCGAACCATGGTGCACTGGTGGTCACGTAAAGAGCGTGGTGAGATCGTTTCGGTTTGGAACGTGGCGCACAACGTGGGTGGTGGCTTGATTGGTCCACTATTTATTCTTGGCCTGTGGGCATTTAACGATGATTGGCGCACTGCATTTTATGTTCCTGCATTTTTCGCCACGTTGGTTGCTGTGTTTGTTTGGATGACGGTTCGCGATACCCCTCAGTCTTGTGGTCTGCCTCCTATTGAAGAATACAAAGACGATTACCCAGATGACTATGACAAGTCCCATGAACAAGAAATGACAGCGAAGGAAATCTTCTTCAAATACGTCTTCAACAACAAACTTCTTTGGTCGATTGCAATTGCAAACGCATTTGTTTACCTAATTCGTTACGGCGTACTGGACTGGGCACCTGTTTACCTAAAAGAAGCGAAGGATTTCTCGGTAGATAAATCGTCATGGGCTTATTTCTTATACGAATGGGCTGGCATTCCAGGAACACTATTGTGTGGTTGGATCTCTGACAAATTGTTCAAAGGTCGTCGTGCACCTGCTGGTATCTTATTTATGGTGCTAGTGACAGTTGCAGTGATGGTTTATTGGTTTAACCCTGCAGGCAACCCAACAGTAGATATGATGGCGCTTATTGCAATTGGCTTCCTAATCTATGGTCCGGTTATGCTGATCGGTTTGTACGCACTTGAACTCGCTCCGAAGAAAGCCGCAGGTACTGCCGCTGGTCTTACTGGTTTGTTTGGATACCTGGGTGGGGCAGTTGCCGCAAACGCGATTTTGGGCTACACCGTAGACCACTTTGGCTGGGATGGTGGCTTTATCATCTTAGTGGGTTCTTGTATTACTTCTATCGTGTGTTTGATGTACGCCTTCTTAGGTGAACGTGCTCACCACGAGCAAAAAGAGCGCGAGAAGGAAGCGCTAGCGTAATATTTATTTAAAGAGGCAGTGGAATACTGCCTCTTCGCTTTATCAAGGAAATAACAATGAAAACAAAGTCAGTATGTCTTACTTTTTTAGCACTTAGCCTCTCTGCTGGTGCGATTGCGAAGCCGCTTGTCATTGCGCACCGTGGCGCATCGGGCTACTTGCCTGAGCACACGCTAGAAGCCAAAGCACTTGCTTACGCAATGAAACCTGACTACATAGAGCAAGATGTGGTAATGACGAAAGACGACCAGTTGGTCGTGTTGCATGACCATTATCTCGATCGCGTAACGGATGTTGCGGAGCGTTTTCCTGATCGTGCACGTAAAGATGGTCGTTATTACGCGATTGATTTCACTCTGGCGGAAATCAAATCCTTGCGAGTTACCGAAGGGTTCAACATCGATGAGAAAGGCAACAAAGTAGCGGGCTATCCAACCCGATTCCCTATGTGGAAATCTGATTTCACCGTGCCGACGTTTGCTGAAGAGATTGAGCTGATCCAAGGCTTAAACAAAACGCTGGGTTATGACATCGGTATTTACCCAGAAATTAAAGCGCCTTGGTTCCATCGTCATGAAGGTAAGGACATTTCTAAAGCAGTACTTAAAGTCTTGAAGCAGTACGGTTACGGCTCTCAAGACGACAAAGTCTACCTTCAGTGTTTTGATGCGAATGAACTTCAACGCATCAACAGTGAACTCATGCCTGCAATGGACATGGACTTAAAGCTCGTTCAGCTTATGGCTTACACGGACTGGAACGAAACTATGGTGTACAAAGGCGACAAGGCAACACCATACAGTTATGACTGGATGTTCGAAGCCGACGGAATGAAGAAAGTAGCGAGTTACGCGGAAGGAATTGGACCTTGGAAGCCGATGCTGGTGGATGATAAGTCAACCAAAGACAATATCATCATCAAGCCGTTGATGAAGGCTGCAAAAGACGCTGGCTTGCAAGTGCATCCATACACGTTCCGCGCCGATCCAGGACGCATTCCAGCGTACACTGACAGCTTTGAAGGCATGATGGATGTGTACTACAACCAAGTAAAAGTGGATGGTTTGTTTACTGATTTCCCAGATAAAGCGGTCAGCTTTTTAAATCAGTAATCAGCACTCACGCATTTTGCTTTAAGCTAAAAAATCCCCCAACAGTTTCCTGCTGGGGGATTTTTCGTAGGGCTAATTCACGAATGAATTAGTTGTTTTTATGCAGTTCGCTGTTCAGTTCAACCGCGCTCTTGTTTGCAAGACACTCGATTTGACCTGTTACAGAGTTACGACGGAACAGTAGGTCAGAAACACCAGCAAGATCACGGGCTTTCACTACTTCTACTTCTTGACCAGCAGAATCTAGCATGCGCACTTTAGAACCAGCGGTTACGTACAGACCTGATTCGATAGTACAACGGTCACCCATTGGGAAGCCAAGACCTGCGTTCGCGCCTAGTAGCGAGTTTTCACCGATAGAAACAACAACTTTACCGCCGCCAGATAGCGTACCCATGATAGATGCGCCGCCGCCGATGTCAGAGCCGTTACCAACCACTACGCCAGCAGAGATACGACCTTCAACCATGCTCACGCCAGTTGTACCCGCGTTGAAGTTGATGAAGCCTTCGTGCATTACCGTTGTGCCTTCGCCAACGTGTGCGCCAAGACGTACGCGAGAAGTGTCAGCGATACGAACGCCAGTTGGTACCACGTAGTCCACCATTTTAGGGAACTTGTCTACGCAATCTACGCTTAGTGCACGACCCGCTAGGCGAGCTTCGATTTGACGCTCTGCTAGTTCAGGTAAGTCGATAGGGCCTTCGTTAGTCCATGCGATGTTGTGTAGTAGACCGAAGATGCCGTCTAGTACCGTGCCGTGCGGTTGAACTAGGCGGTTAGAGATAAGTTGAAGTTTTAGGAAACCTTCAGCAACGCTTTGTGGCTGCTCGTCAGTGGCAAGGATAACCAGTACAAGTGGTTGTGCTGATTCTGCTGCTTTTGCTGCGAAAGATGCGTTTGCCGCATCGCCGTTTGCTTCAAATGCTGCTGCCAGTTCTGCGCTTTGTGCTGCAGAGATCTCGATAGCTTGGTTGCCTTGCTCGTAACCTGCTACTGCTGCTAGTGCGTTAACAAGCGCTTCGCTTGGGTTAAGAACTGGGTTTGGGAAAAACGCTTCGATGATTTTGCCGTCGCGGTTTTTAGTTGCCGTACCAAAGGCTAGAGAGAAGAAAGCCATAGTTGATCTCCATGTGTTGAGTCTTGTGTCTCGTCTGTTCACTGACAAGAAATAATTAAGTTGTCAGTCATCATAAAGAGAGTATTGGGGAGTTTAAAGAGGGGAAATGGAGAAAGTCCGTAGATGGATACCTTTTGTCTTTTTAGAGATATGTTTGTCTGATGAGAAATGTGTCGCAAAAGCCTTATCAGACCGGTTTGGGGTAAAGACAAAGTGAAGTGGGAGAAGGGAGCATCGCAAAAAATAAGGGGAGGACCGAAGTCACTCCCCCTACACTGGGTTTGTTGGATTTACTGGCTTTGGGTAGTAAAGCGATAAATCGACTTAGAGGCTTAGCTCACCGACCTCTACTGCAAGTGCAACCGTTGCACCTACCATTGGATTATTGCCCATACCGATGAAGCCCATCATTGCTACGTGTGCAGGTACTGAAGAGCTACCCGCGAATTGCGCATCGGCGTGCATGCGACCCATGGTATCGGTCATACCGTAGGATGCAGGACCTGCCGCCACATTATCCGGGTGTAGAGTACGACCAGTACCACCACCTGATGCAACTGAGAAGTAAGGCATGCCTTCACGGTTACGTTCCGCTTTGTAGATACCTGCTACAGGGTGTTGGAAGCGAGTCGGGTTGGTTGAGTTACCTGTGATGCTCACATCCACTTGTTCTTTATGCATGATAGCCACGCCTTCACGCACATCGTCTGCACCGTAGCAAAGGATCTCACCACGTGGACCTTGGGAGAAACGGCGACGTTCTACTTCCACTAACTCACCAGTTTGGTAGTTGTATTGAGTACGTACGTAAGTGAAACCATTGATGCGTGAGATTAGGTAAGCGGCGTCTTTACCCAAACCGTTCAGGATCACTTTCAACGAATTTTTGCGTGATTTGTTGACGTTCAATGCGATTTTGATTGCGCCTTCTGCCGCTGCGAATGACTCATGACCGGCAAGGAAAGCGAAACAGCCACTTTCTTCATTCAGTAGACGAGCCGCCAATGCACCGTGACCGATACCCACTTGGCGTTGCTCTGCGACGCTGCCAGGTTTTGTGCAGGCTTGAAGGCCTTCACCGATGATGTTTGCAGCTTCTTCTGCTGTTTTTGCACCGCGGAAAATCGCCAAAGCAGTACCCAGTGTGTAGGCATCGGCAGCGCTTTCAAACGCGATAGGTTGAGTGTCCATCACCAGCGCTTTAGGGTCGATACCACGATCCATACAGTATTGGTAAGCCTCTTCCAGAGAAGAAAGTTGCATTTCGTCTAATGTGCGACGTACAGATTCAGTAATTGGAGTGTTCATAATCTCTTTCCTCTTGGTGGCAATTATTGTTGGCGTGGGTTGATGGTAGATACGGCTTCGTCAAAACGACCGTAAGTCCCCGTTGCTTTGTCTGCGGCTTCTGCTGCAGATACGCCTTCGTTGATGGCTTTCATCATCTTGCCTAGGTTGAGATATTGGTAACCAATCACTTCTTTGTTTTCGTCTAGTGCGAGTTTTGTTACGTAGCCTTCAGCCAATTCCATGTAACGCACGCCTTTTGCTTTGGTTGAGTAGCTAGTACCCACTTGGCTGCGTTGAGTTTGACCGAGGTCTTCCAGTGCCGCACCAATTTCCAAGCCGCCTTCAGAGAAAGCAGATTGAGTACGACCGTAAACAAATTGAAGGAAGATTTCGCGCATCGCGACGTTGATAGCATCACATACCAAATCGGTATTCAGTGCTTCAAGAATGGTTTTACCGGTTAGGATTTCTGCGGCCATCGCTGCTGATTGAGTCATGCCTGAACAGCCGATCGTTTCGATCAAAGCTTCTTCGATGATGCCGTTTTTGACGTTAAGGGTCAGTTTTGCTGCGCCTTGTTGAGGAGCGCAAGCACCAACGCCGTGGCTAAGACCAGAAATCGCGATAACGTCTTTTGGATTGATCATTGCGCCTTCAACAGGGATCGGTGCAGATGCATGAAGATCGCCGCGTTGAATCGGGCACATTGATTGGATTTCGTGTGAATATTGCATAATGTTTTCCCAGTGTATTTTTATTTTTTGAGAAAACAGGAGCGGGGTTGGAGAAGAGTTGAATTGCTCACTACAGAACTCTTGCTTTCACAACACAGGCGAAAGCATTTCCAACAGGGCTGACCTGTTTTCGTTTCTGTAGGAGTCATTAGCTTTAAAGCGGTTCGAATCTTTCGATTCCGGTGGTACCCCATCACCGAACCCATTTAGACTAGATCTAAGTCACACTAATCTGCAACATGAAATTTAGAGCAATTTGGGATATTAAATCGGTTCTTTATATTCTCAGAGATATATGGAGATAAACGGAAGGAATAAAAAAACGCCGCATAATGCGACGTTTTTTCTAAACAAATGAGAGGTTTATGCAGCGTCTTCTTGCTCGCTATCTTCTTCAACAGCTTCAAGCTTCTTTGCTTTTTTTGGTGCAGGTTTACGTTTTGCACCCAGAGCGTAAAGCACTTCTTCTTTGTTTTGCGCAAGGTACATTGCAAGATCTTCTTGCTTACCTTCGTCTTCTAGAAGTTCACTTTTACCCAGCAGTGAGAATAACTCGTCTGCCATATCCAGCATTTTGTCGTATGCGTCAGCTTCCGCTTTAGAGGTAAAAGTCATTTTCTCTTCTCCATTGCGTTCTACCACGTACTTGACGATTACAGCCATGGTTGGTCCCCTAATTTGGTGTATTGATACTGGCTTTTTATACAGTTTTTGACCAATCAAGTCTAGCGACAAGCCTCAGAATGAGAGACACGTACAACTAACTGACTAGCATTTAAACTATCTTGGTTTCACTTTGCGGATTTATTCCCCAAAGGAAGGTTTGTTGGTCGCTCCCAATCTTGGCAAAATTCGATAAACGTTCTGAGCAATGGGCTTTGATATTTCTCTTTATGAACCAGTAACCAGAAGCGACGTTTCATATCTAAAGGCATGTCGAGCAGTTTTACGCGGCCGTCACGAATAGCAGGTTCTGCAGACAAACGTGACAAGCAACCTAAGCCTAACCCTGCCGATACTGAGTTGATCAGCGCTTCGGTGGTATTGAGCTGAAAAGCTTCATGCCAATGTTCCAAGCGCGGCGCGACAACGCGCATAAAAAATTCGCGTGAACCAGATCCCGCCTCTCGCAATATCCATTCACTGTTTTCTAGCTCGGTTAAGTTTACTGGCCCTTCGTGCGCGGCTGGGGAATCGGGCGCGCAAATCACGCACATTTCATCTTCGCTAAACTGGGTGGACTGCAATTCAGGGTGAAGTGTTTTGCCTTCAACGAGGGCTATGTCTAACTCGTAATCGGTCAGCATGTCGCAGATTTGTGCGGAGTTAGAAATGAACAGGCTTTGAGATCGATGGTTCGTTTGCTGACGAAATTCGCTAAGCAAATAGGGCGCGACTTGGTTGCCAATGGTGTCGCTGGCACCAATGCGAAGTTGGCCCGATAGCGCTTGGTCACCATCGAAAATGCTCTCGATGTCTTTGGCTCGGTTGAGTAACTCATCCGCCAGTGGTAGCAGTTTTTGACCTTCTTGGTTCAAAATCAGTCGGTTATTAACACGATCAAACAAGTGATGGCCGATCTGTTTTTCTAATTCTGAGAGTGCCATGCTCACTGCGGCTTTCGATAAAAAGAGACTATCAGAAGCTGCTGTGAGCGTTTTGTGCTGCGTGATCGTCGTAAACACTTTCAGTTGTTTAAGAGAAATGTGACTTGCCATACCCCACCGTTAAGTAATTCTGAACGTTTGTTTTAAATAATTAGATATATCGGAACGAAGTGCAAGCGTATTATACGTCCCATCAAGAGTGAGTCTGGTTGAGGTCATCATGATTCAAAGAACAAAAGCAAAAGTAATGGGAGCGCCAACTCCAATGGCGGGTTTGGCTCTTGGTATTGCAAGCTTGGGCTGGAGTTGGGAGAACTTCGCCGAATTACATGGCTACGGACAGTGGATTAGTGCGGGTATCGCGAGCGTATTATTGGCTATATTGGCAACCAAGTTTTTGCTACATAATCATCTATTGAGACAAGATCTTGCTCATCCGGTTGTGGGCAGCGTGGTTCCGACATTTGCGATGGGCACTATGGTGGTATCGAACTCTCTCGGCCATTTTTACCCATTAGCTGGCGATGCGCTTTGGCTGATTGCGGTGGTTTTGCACATCGTGTTCTTGGTGAGCTTTGTTTACCATCGCGCCAAAGATTTTGAACTACACCACATGGTGCCAAGCTGGTTCGTACCACCAGTGGGTATTATCGTTGCAGACGTGTCTTTCTCAGGTAACCCAGTGCTTGCACCTATTGCACACGGTGCGTTGATCTTCGGTATGGTGGCTTACGCGGTGATGTTGCCAATGATGATCTACCGTTTCATGTTCACCCATGAAATTCCGGATGCAGCGAAACCAACAATGGCAATCATGGCAGCGCCAGCAAGTCTATCATTGGCAGGGTACTTAACGGTCACTGCGACACCATCACCAGTGATCATCGCTATGCTATTTGGTATCGCGGTATTGATGACAGCCATCATCTACTTAGCCTTCTTTAAATTGCTAAGACTGCCATTCAGCCCTGGCTATGCAGCGTTTACCTTCCCGATGGTGATCGGTGCGACGGCGCTGTTTAAAATGGCGAATTGGATGGAGTTGCAAGGATTGGCTGCGCACTATGTTCAACAAGTACGAGGCTTAGCTGGTCTTGAGTTGATTGTGGCAACATTTGTTGTCTCTTATGTGGCTTTACAATACATCAACAACTTATTGATTCAGCCACGCTTGATGCACGCTCATCACGCTTAAATAGCAGAGAGGAAAAAGCCTCTTGGTCTTACAACCAAGAGGCTTTTTTATTTCAATCGGCGTCGATGTTGGACGTTAGCCTTTTTTGTAAAATCGCGACATCTCATCCAGAGAATGACGAATGATATCGACAGGAACTTTCTGTTCTTTCTCGACCTTTAACTGGCGATTCAGTTGCTGAGAGTGCCCGCCAGGGTTGACCACAAGCATCAGTTCTTTGCCGACCAATGCATAGTTGTAGTAGCTGCCTGCAATATACCAATCGCGAGAGGCTGAGCTATCAAACAAGTTATGACCAACGCTGTATGAACTCGTTGTGCCTTGAACGTCAAACAGCGTATTCATCATGGTTGGCACGACGTCAAAATGGGTCGTGCGGTAATCAACTTGCTCTGGCTGACGATTTGGCATGTACACGTAAAGAGGCACATGTACTTGAACGTCACTGTAGTTACCCGTGTGGCCCCAATAGTTCATCTTATGGTCATTAAACTCTTCACCATGATCTGATGAAATCACCACAATGGTATTGTCTAAGTCGACGTTTTTCAGCACATCACCAATCAAGCTATCGATGTAGTACAACGAGTTCTTGTATCGATTGTGGTAAAGCGAAGCGTCAAAATCGTTGTTGAGCAAAATGTGGTCAACGCGTTCCCAGTATGGTTTGAATTTCGCAAATTCAGGTTCAGGAAACACCGTGCCGTGGGCGGCATCGTAGAACAGAAAACCAAAGTACGGCTTGTCGCTATCCTGCTTTTGGAACTCGATGAACTTGTCTGTTATCTGCTGATCGCGCTCGACAGCTGTTTCCCCAGTTTGTTTCAGGGTCAAGTCCGACACTTTTTTGAATACCGTGCGAGAAAGTGGCGGGCTGGTGAGCGGTGCCGAGCCAAAAATGCCCATGCGGTAGCCTTCTGCTTGCAGCGTATCCATAAAAACAGGAGAGCGTTGACTTGCGTAAAAGCTTTCCCAGTAGGTCGCTGGCAAGCTGTAAAACAGGCTGAAAATACCCGCTTGAGTTGAGTTGCCGCCGCTCATATGTTGTGTGAAATTCACCGTTTTTTCGGCGAACTTGCTGACATTTGGCATGACTTCCGGCGTCGCATCACTGTAGCGCCACGCGTCAACCAAGATAAACAAGACATTGGGCTGTTTCTCTTTGCTTTGCACTTGAATCGGCGCAAGCGGATAGTTGAGTGAGCTACGTTCAATGTTGGTTAACTCTACGCGGTTCTTCGATGCAATGTTCTCATCCACTAGGTCGTGTTTGTAAATAAATTTACGAGCCGTCAGCGGGTAGTAAAGTGGCCAGTTATTCGAAAACTGACTGACTTCATCGTCGTAAAGTGCGTTTTTGTACGCATGAATCATCTGCGTGCTAAGCAATACAGCAAACCAGACGCTGATCAAAACGAACTTAGCTCGGCTTTGTGCCAGTTGATTACTTACCCAAACGGTACAAGCGAGCCCGATCACCAGAACGGCAATTTCACTGATGAAGATTAGCCAACTCATCCACGAAATATCGAAGACATCACCACCACCTTCGAAAAACATACGGATTAATAGAGCGTTGATGTGAAGTTTGTATTGCTGAAAAACGAGGATATCGACTTTAAACATGATCAATAGACAGATCGCGATAGCGATCACGATACCTTTGAATGCTCGAGTCGGTAGAAAAGAGAGCAATAAACTCAACAACATAAATGGAAGAGCGATCAAGCCCAGCCAGCCATATTGAGTCGAAACCAAATAGTAACCTTGCAACAAGGTTAGCGGTTCATTCTGATTGTTAGACAACACAAAAGGATAACAAGCGATCGACAGGTACACTGCAAAGCAAGCAAAAAAAGCAATCAGCCAAGCGCTGTTGGAAGACAGTTTGCGAAACATACTTTTTGTTTGTTTATAAATTATGGGTAGAGGGAGTATAAAACAGTGTTTTTTATTATGGAATAGTTGCGACGAATGTCACATTTTGTATGGAAGTGTCAGACTTGATTGACATGTGAAAATTCAGAAGATTCATACTCTATTTGAGTGATATATAACCTTTTGTTTTTTCCGAACGCGAGATCACTGCGGGTTTAAATGGGGCTGTGCTAAGCTAGCTAACAGTTTCAATCGGCGCTCGGTATTCCCAATTTGTTTACTGTTTATCACTCCAACCAAGTTGACGTTCTTAAATCACTCCTTGTCGAACTGATTCGAATCAGTCCGCTGGAAAACCCGTTCGAAAAAGAACAAATTCTGGTTCAAAGTCCGGGCATGTCCCAGTGGCTAAAAATGGAATTGGCCAAAGAGTTTGGTGTTGCCGCGAACATTGATTTTCCGCTTCCTGCTACCTTCATTTGGGAAATGTTTACGCAGGTGTTGCCAGACGTGCCAAAACGCAGTGCGTTTAACAAAGAAGCGATGACGTGGAAGTTGATGCATCTGCTGCCGGGGCTTCTCAACCAAGAGGTGTTTTCGCCGTTAGCGCAGTACCTCAAAGATGACAGTGACCACTCTAAGCTGTATCAGCTGGCTGAGAAAATTGCCGATATTTTCGATGGTTACTTGGTGTATCGTCCGGAATGGATCGCAAGTTGGGAAGCTGGGCAGAGTGTGCCAGAGCTGGAAGATGAGCATCCGTGGCAGCCGATCTTATGGCAAGCGTTGTATGATCACACTGTGTCATTAGGGCAGTCTCCTTATCACCGTGCCAACCTTTATGAGCACTTTATCGACACGTTAGAGAGTTTTAACTGCAATTTTGACCATTTACCCAAGCGTTTGTTTGTTTTTGGCATTTCTTCGTTGCCGCCTCGCTATATGGATGCGCTAAAAGCAATTGGTGAACACATCGACGTGCATCTGATGTTCACTAACCCTTGTCGTTATTATTGGGGTGAAGTTCGAGATCGCAAATATCTGGCTCGTTTGGCGGCGAAACATCGTCAGCACGTTGTGTGGCAGGACGATCACTCGGAAGTGCAAGGTGAAACTGAGCAACTGAAAGGTTCATTGGAAGATAATGTGATCGATGAGCTGCACACCGATGTGGTCGGAAACAGTCTGTTGGCATCCATGGGTAAACTCGGGCGCGACAATATGTATCTGTTGTCTCAGCTGGAATCTCATGAAATCGAAGCCTTTGTTGATGTTGAGCGCGACAGTCTGCTCCATCAATTGCAAGCGGATATTCTCAATCTTGAAGAACATCAAGATGACCAACAGATTGAAAACAGTCATCACAAACAAGTGGTGAGTTTGGGTGATAAATCTCTGAGCTTGCACTCTTGCCACAGCCCAATGCGAGAAGTGGAAGTGCTACACGATCAGCTTTTGGCAATGTTCGATGCCGATCCGACACTGAAACCGCGCGATATTATTGTCATGGTGGCAGACATCAATGCCTACAGCCCTGCGATTCAGGCGGTGTTCGGCAATGCGCCGGGTGAGCGATTTATTCCTTACTCGATTTCAGACCGAACGGCCGATCAAGAAAGCCCAATTTTGGCGGCTTTCATGCAACTTGTTAATTTACCGAATACACGTTGCTTGGCTTCTGAATTACTTGAGCTGTTAGAAACGCCGGCGATATTAAAGCGATTCGACTTAAGCGAAGATGATTTCCTTCAAGCCAAACAATGGGTGGAAGAATCCGGCATTCGCTGGGGGCTAGATAGCCATACCGGCAGCGAATTTGAACTGCCAGAAACACGCCAAAACACATGGCAATTTGGTATTCAGCGTATGTTATTAGGTTACGCGATGCCAGAATCTGCCGGTTTGTTTGAAGCGCAAGAAGGTAGCCTCTCACCATACAATGAAGTGCAAGGCATGGGCGCAGAACTTGCTGGTAAGTTAGCCCATTTTATTCAACAAATTAGCCAATATCGCCGCAAACTTTCTCATGTTCAGTCGATTGATGCATGGCGTGAAACCTTGGTGGCGATGTTGGATGACTTCTTCTCTGTTGAGCTAGAAGGGGAAATGGCGCTTAAGTCGATTCGAGATACCCTGAGCCAACTGAAAGAACAGCTAGCTGATGCGGCATTTGATGATGCGTTATCGCCGTCGATCATCAGCCAATACCTTCAAAATAAATTATCTGGAACACGAGTTAGCCAGCGCTTCCTGGCTGGTCAAGTGAACTTTTGTACCCTGATGCCGATGCGATCTATTCCGTTTAGAACCGTATGTCTGCTGGGGATGAATGACGGCGTGTACCCGCGTTCTATGCCGCCAGAAGGCTTTGACTTGATGACGGGAAGAACCAAGCCGGGCGACCGTTCGCGCCGAGATGATGACCGTTACCTATTCCTCGAAGCAATGCTATCGGCACAGCAAACGCTCTACATCAGTTATGTTGGCCGTTCAATCCAAGACAACACCGAGCGAGTGCCTTCGGTTCTGGTTTCTGAGCTGATGGAATACTGCCACCAAAACTATTGTTTAAGTGGTGATGAAGCGTTGCCCGTTGATGAGTCTGGCGACAACTTATTAAATGCGTTGGTGAATACCCACGCCATGGTGCCGTTTAGCCCAAGTGCGTTCCAAGGCACGCACGCCAGCTACGCGAAAGAGTGGATTCCAGCGGCATTGACTCAAAGTAGTCAATCGCAAGGCTATGTTCGTCGTGATTTTAATCGTGCATTAGACGACTATCTGTTAGGAGCGACGTTCCCACTTGAGCTCGACTTAGTCGAGTTGCAACGTTTCTGGCGCTTACCGGTGCAGTATTTTTTCAATCGTCGCTTAAAAGTAATCTTTGAGCCGCCACTGCCGGTGATGGAAGACGACGAACCCTTTGTTTTAGGTGGTTTGGAAAGTTATCAAATGCGTGATGAGCTGTTAGAAACCTTGCTTGAAACGACATTGATGCAGCCTGAGAAAAAAACAGAGGTGCTTAAACACTTTATGAGTCAACAGCGCGCGCAAGGCAAACTGCCGGTGGGGGCGTTTGGTGATATCGAGTTTGAAACCAACCGAGTTCAGGCGGAAGAGCTGGTGGACAAACTGGCGTTTTTATCTGGTGCGCCTCAAGACGATTTGGAAATCGACCTGACGTTTGACTCCTTATTTGAGCGAAATGAAGGCGAAGAGAAAAACGTTCGCCTGACTGGTTGGCTAACTCAATGCTACCAATCCGGTTTGATTCGCTATCGAAGCGGTAAGATTCGCTCGCAGGATTACCTTGCAGCGTGGATCGATCACCTTGCCATGTCGGCGTCGGGTCATGCTAAGAAAACCCACATCATTGGTTACGATCGTAAAGAAGGCGCGCTGCATTTGATCTACCCAGAAATTGCCGATGTGCATTATGCCAAACATCTACTGACTGAATTAGTTCGCTTATTCTTCGAAGGCATGACTAAGCCTTTGCCTTATTTCCCGAAAACGGCGTTGGCTTGTGTTGAAGCGGGCTTTAGCCGTGGTCAGTGGGTCGATGACGAAGAGAAATCTTTGAAGAAAATGGCTGACGCATTCAATGATGGTTTCATGAGCCCGGGCGAAGGCAATAATGCGTACATCTCTCGAATTTGGCCTGCTTGGAATGATGAGTTGGCCTCAGAAGTTCGTGTGCTGACAGCATTAGTACTGCAAGGTGCGCGCTTAGCGGTTCAAGACGCTGATGATGTAAAAGCGTGATAAAGAAAGTTGGATAAAGAGAAGGAAGAGTAGGGTGGCCGCCAGAAAATCATTATTTTTTGTAGGGCGTTCGCTGTACGGCCACAAGGTCAGAGGGACCATGATACTTTTGTTTAATTCATTTGAGTTGTGCCGCCAAAAAGGTTTGGCTTATCTCGTGGGGCGCATACTAACGGTACGTCTTATGGATAACCGTGAGAAAGATCTCACAAAGCTCTAAATTATCCAACTTGTTAAACATATTAATAGAATTTTTAACTATAGATCACATTTATTAGGTGATACGTCCTAGTAAATAATCCGGAGAGATTCAGCGTTATGGATCAAATGTCAGGTGCAGAGTGTCCTCTACATACGTTAGACCGCACAGAGCAACCTCAACCAACGCCACTAGAACCGATGACGTTTCCTCTGCACGGTGCGAGGTTAATCGAGGCATCAGCAGGTACAGGTAAAACCTTCACTATTGCAGGTTTATATCTGCGTCTTTTGCTTGGTCATGGCAGCGCGGAAACTCGACATCGCGTACCGCTTACGGTCGACCAAATTCTGGTTGTAACCTTTACCGAAGCGGCAACTGCGGAATTACGCGATCGTATCAGGGCAAGAATCCATGATGCGCGAATCGCGTTTGCGCGTGGACAGAGTTCCGACCCGGTGATCCAACCTTTGCTTAATGAGTTTGACGATCACAAGCAAGCCGCAGAAATTTTATTGCAGGCAGAGCGTCAGATGGACGAGGCGGCGGTCTACACCATTCACGGTTTTTGCCAACGTATGCTAACGCAAAATGCGTTTGAATCTGGCAGCCGATTTAATAACGAGTTTGTGACCGATGAAAGTCACCTAAAAGCGCAAGTTGTAGCCGATTACTGGCGCCGCAATTTCTACCCGTTGCCATTTACCTTGGCTGGAGAAATTCGCCAGCTATGGGGCTCTCCATCTGCGTTGTTGTCTGACATCAGCAATTACTTAACTGGTGCGCCGTTAAGCCTTTCTGTTCCAGCAATGAAAGGCAGTTTGGCTGATCTTCATACTGAAAATTTGAAAAAAATTGATGAATTAAAAGCACAGTGGCGAGAAAGCCAAGATGACTTCTTAACGCTGATTTCGTCTTCAGATGTAAATCCGAGAAGTTACAACAAAAAGTCTCTGCCGACGTGGTTGGAGGCGGTAAGCGCTTGGGCTGCAACGGAAACTACAGGTTACGATTATCCAGACAAGCTGGAGAAATTCGCGCAAAACGTCTTGTTGGAAAAAACACCGAAAGGCAGTGCGCCGCAGCATGCGGTATTTGAAGCCATTGAAACATTTCTTGCCAATCCAATCAGCTTAAAAGCGCCACTGCTTGCTCATGCGATTGAGCATTGTCGTGCAATGCTGGCCAACGCGAAAAATCAAAAACAGTGGCTCTCTTTCGATGATTTGCTGACGCAACTTTCTGCTTCTATCGATACGGACGAAAGCGAGCTTTTAGCGGCGCGTATTCGTACTTTGTATCCCGTCGCAATGATTGACGAGTTCCAAGATACCGACCCGCTTCAATACAGTATTTTCAGCCGTATTTATCTGAATAATCCGGAATGTGGTTTGTTTATGATCGGTGATCCCAAGCAGGCGATTTATGGCTTTCGTGGCGCAGACATTTTCACTTATATCAAAGCGCGTAACCAAGTAAGTGCCCACTATACGTTAGGAACCAACTGGCGTTCTAGCGCAGATATGGTGCAGGCGGTAAACCAAGTATTTGCTTTGCCAGACAGTCCATTTATCTATGATTCAGATATTCCGTTCTTACCCGTTAAGTACAGTCCCAATGCCGAAAAACGCATTTGGACTATGGGTGGCCAAAAGCAACCGGCGCTGACTTATTGGTTGCAAGAAGCGGACGATAAACCGCTACCAAAAGGCGAGTATTTGACTCGAATGGCAGAGGCGACTGCAAGCCAAATCCAAACTATTTTGACGCAGGCTCAACAGGGGCAAGCGTGTCTGGTGAATGGCGAAAAACAGAAAGCGGTTCAAGCGGGCGATATCGCGGTGTTGGTTCGAACAGGTAGTGAAGGTCGAATGATCAAACAAGCGCTGGCTGAACAAGGCATTGCCAGCGTGTACCTGTCTAACCGAGACAGTGTGTTTACCAGTTCAGTGGCGCAGGATCTACAGCGTTTGCTGCAAGCGGTGCTGACTCCAGAAAATGACCGTGCGCTGCGTGCAAGTCTTGCCTCTGAGCTGTTTGCCCTTGATGCAGCAAGTTTGGATGCACTTAATAACGATGAAATTGTGTGGGAAAACGCCGTAAACGAATTCAAAGAATATCGCAAACTTTGGGTTCAGCGTGGTGTGCTGCCGATGCTGCGGGCGGTGATCAGCAAACGCCATATTGCCGAGCGATTACTAGAAGAAGGCGCGAGTTCACAGGGTGAAAATGGTGAGCGAGTGCTTACCGATTTAATGCACATCGGTGAACTGCTTCAACAAGCCAGTAATGAACTGGACAGCGATCACGGTCTACTGCGTTGGCTCGCTCAGTCTATCAGTGATGCGGAAAACGGTTTGGGCGGCAGTGATGACCAAATCCAACGTTTAGAATCGGAACGTAACTTAGTACAGATCGTGACTATTCACAAATCAAAAGGCTTGGAGTATGACCTCGTATTTCTGCCGTTTGTGTTCAGCTATCGAGAAGCCAGCGAAGCCAAATATTACGATGCAGCCAATGACCGCACGGTACTGGATATCACTGGCAACGATGCGTCCATGAAGCAAGCGGATAAAGAGCGTTTGGCGGAAGACTTACGCTTGATATACGTGGCACTAACGCGTGCTGTGTATGCGTGTTTTATTGGAGCCTCGCCTTTGCGCAATGGTCGTTCGACCAAAGAGCCAACTGGCGTACACCGCAGTGCGATTGGCTATTTGATTCAGAATGGTCAAGAAGGTGGCATTAACGATTTGCACCAAGGTTTAACAAAGCAACAAGACGAGCTTGATTGTGTCGTCGTGGCCGATCCGCCGCAGAAACTCGAAGAGAAGTACGTAGCGCCACAAGAAGAAGTACACGATCTTAGTGCGAAAGAACTGCAAAACCCTATCGACAGAAACTGGCGCATCACCAGTTACTCTGGCTTGGTCAAGCAAGGCTCTCATCACGCCGAGCATGATGCCACGATTGAGATTACAGGTTTCGATATCGACTCATCTGAAGAACAAGACGAAGCGGATTTGGTGGAGCCAGAGCGTTCGATTTTTACCTTCCCTCGTGGTGCGCGTCCGGGTACGTTCCTGCACAGCCTGTTTGAGGAAATTGAATTTACTCAGCCAGCCACGACGGAAGAGAATACACAAATCATCCTTGGCTTGATGGAAAGCGAACAGCTCGATGAAGAGTGGTTGCCCATTTTACAGCAATTGATTGATACCGTACTCGCAACGCCGTTGGATGGTAAGTCTTTGCTGCTGAATCAAAAAGCACCGTCGCAACGTTTGGTGGAGATGGAGTTTTTGCTGCCGATTGAAGTTTTGTCTGCACCGGCGTTAAACCGAGTCATTCAACGTCACGATCCGTTGTCGGCGAAAGCGGGGGATTTAGGTTTCCAAACCGTGCAAGGCATGCTCAAAGGTTTTATCGACTTGGTGTTTGAACATCAAGGTAAATACTACGTGCTTGACTGGAAATCGAATCATCTTGGCGACGATGTGACGAGCTACCATGGTGAGGCTCTGAAATCGGCGATGGCGGATCACCGCTACGATTTGCAGTACCAGATTTATGCGTTAGCACTGCATCGTTTCCTACGCAGCCGATTGGCGAATTATCAATATGAGCAGCACTTCGGTGGCGTGTATTACTTGTTCTTGCGCGGCATGGATGGGCAGAGTGACCACGGCATTTTTGCCGCGAAACCAACTTTCGAGTTCTTACAAGAGATGGATCGTTTGATTGATGGTCAAGCACTCGAAACGCGCTCAACTCAAGCCGGGCAGATGGAGCTACTTTAATGACGACAAATCACAATCTTCATTCTGACCAAGATAGCCTATTGGTAGTGTTGGAACGCTTGGCGCACAAAGGTGCTATTCGTCAGCTCGACTACCAATTCGCCTGTTTTATTGATTCTCAAACGCATGATGAACAGTCGGACAGTCAAGCATTGGCGTTTATCGCGGGTGTTGTCAGTAGTGAGCTTGGCAAAGGACATATCTGTCTGTCTCTGTTCGATGCACAAGGGCAATCTACGGATTTAGCCAGTAAGCTAGGGCTGTTTGGTGAGTCGGCATTGGCGCTCAACACACAGTTGCAAGACATAGACTGGATTCAAGTATTAAAAAATTCCACCGTGGTCGGCGCGCAAGGAGAAGCCTTGCCGCTGATGTTCGATGGCGAGCGTCTGTATCTGCACCGCTATTGGCATTATGAAGTGACACTGGCGGAAAAGCTCAATCAGTTGGGCGCCGCAGTTAACTTGCAACCACAAGAGTTTGTGCGATTATCCGAGTTGCTCAACCATCTGTTCGCACGCCAATACCATTTTCTGTTTAACGCGTTGGGCAAAGCAGTAGAAGCGGGAAGCAGCAACCAAGTGTTACGTCAACAATTGGTGTGTGATCACCTTGATGTGGTCGCAAGCGAATCGTTGGATTGGCACGCCATTGATTCCGTGCTTAGCAATGCGCGCAAGGTTCAGGATTTGCATCAACTGGATGAGCTGGTGCCACTTTCAGCTTGTGTGAACTGGCAAAAAGTCGCGGCGGCGGTTGCGTTAACTCGTCGATTTGCTGTGATTTCTGGTGGCCCTGGTACGGGTAAAACGACGACAGTAACCAAATTGCTTGCTGCTTTGATTGAACAGGCGACACACGAGAAAAATCTAACCATCAAGCTGGTGGCCCCGACGGGGAAAGCGGCGGCGCGATTAACCGAGTCCATTGGTAAAGCAGTGCAAGAACTGCCAGTTTCTCCGGAGCTAAAAGCCAAAATTCCGACTGAATCGAGTACTTTACATCGGTTGCTGGGCGCGATTCCTAATAGCGCAGAATTTCGTCACAACAAGCAAAATCCACTGCATTTGGATATTTTGGTTATCGACGAAGCGTCGATGGTCGATTTGCCAATGATGTACAAAGTGGTCGATGCCTTACCGAAACATGCGCGGCTGATTTTGCTAGGTGATAAAGACCAACTTGCCTCAGTTGAAGCAGGGGCAGTGTTGGGTGATATCTGTTCGTTCCATGCATTGGGTTATGGCAAAGAGCAGGCGTCAGCCATCGCAAAACTGACGGGTTTCGATACTTTAGCCCATACAGGTACCAGTGCATCTAGCATTGCTGATAGTTTATGTATGCTGCAAAAGAGCTACCGATTTGACGCTCGCTCAGGCATTGGTCAGTTGGCAAAAGCGGTTAACTCAGGTTCTGCTGCGAGCGTAGATAACGTCTGGGCGCGTGACTTTTCTGACATCGAACATTTCGCGCTAAGTAGTCAACATTACAACCAAATGATGCAGACGTTGGTGCAGGAATACGGTCGTTACCTCAAACGCATTGGACAACAGGAAACTGATCCTAAAACCGGAGAGCCAGAGTCGCTAACGCACAAAGCCAAAGCGGTGTTAGATACTTTCAACCAATGCCGACTGCTGTGCGCGATCCGTGAAGGTGACTTTGGTGTGGCTGGGCTAAACCAGCGCATCGAGAAAGCGCTCGCGGCGCGCAAGTTCATTCAAGTTCAGGATGAAATTTGGTATCACGGCAGACCCGTCATGGTTACGCGTAATGATCACGGTTTAGGTTTGTATAACGGTGATATTGGTATTTGCATGCGAGATGACAGTGAAGAAGAACCGCGTTTGAAAGTCTTTTTCGAGTTACCTGACGGCAGTGTGAAATCAGTCTTGCCAAGCCGAGTACCTGAACATGAAACGGCTTACGCCATGACCATCCATAAATCGCAAGGCAGTGAATTTGATTACACCCTGATGATTTTGCCACCAGACTTTAGCCCGATATTAACCCGTGAGTTGATTTACACAGGCATTACCCGCGCGAAAAAGCGTTTAGCTCTTTACGCCGAACTCAATGTTCTGAAGCGAGGCATTAAGGTGAAAACGACTCGCGCGAGTGGGTTAGTACAGCGGCTTACTAACTAAAACAAGAAGACCGAGCTTATGGCTCGGTCTTCTTTTATGCATGTTTTGCAAACGCATTGGTAAAAGACACGCTGCGTATTTTGTATTGCTGTTGATAAGCAAGAATAAAATCTCGGATAGCGTCATTTACGGGAAAAACACAGTGGACGTCTAGGCCTTCTAAAAACTGATTGTCAGCCATATCCCAGAAGCTTTGAAGCGAATTACAAATGATTGTTTTCATAACAGTGCTCGTCTCGGCTTATTTAAAGTCAGATTAACAACTGTCCTTGGTGTGCAATACGGAGCTAACTAGTTTTTCAATTGCCCAGTATTTTAGGGTGAAGGCTACATTACATCACCTAGATCCATTCGTATTGGTTAAAAACCAATCACTAGCGAGCAGAGTATAGCCAACCAAATGTATATTTAAAAGATAAAATTGGAACGAAAATCAAGCAATGGTTTGCGTATTTCTAAGTTGGTGTTTATATGATGACTCGCTAGCTCGAAGCAGGATTTATGTGAGGCCTTACTCCAAAACAAACTTGATGTGCAGGATTGAGCTTCAATGAGCTGAATCCCGCACCTTGAGGTTTTGGTATAGCGGAACGTTAAGTTTCGCTCCCTGATTTAAGGTTAAGCTATAAATCTAACGCTAAGATTTTGGACTTACGCTGGAAGTTATATAACCCTTGTTTGGCTCCAGGCAAATAGTCGACACTGACTTCGTAAAAACCTTGCTCTCTGAACCAATGCAAACTGTGTGTCGTGAGGACAAAAATTTGATCAATGGTTTCGGATTTAGAACGATGTTTCATGTAGTTGAGCAGTAACAAACCTCGGTTTCCATCACGATAGTCAGGGTGAATCGCTACGCAAGCCATCTCAGCTTTACGCTCTTCTGGGTATGGATAAAGGGCAGCACAGCCAATAATCAAGCCGTCTTTTTCGATGATGGTAAATTTTCCAATCTCTTGCTCTAGCTGCTCTCGAGAGCGCCTAACGAGTACACCTTGTTCTTCTAAAGGGCGAATGAGGTCTAAGATACCGCCAATATCGTCAATATTAGCTTGCCTCACTTGTTCAGCACTCGCCATAACAACTTGGGTACCGATACCGTCGAAAGAGAACAACTCCTGAATTAAGGCGCCATCTACTTTATAACTGATCAAGTGGCTACGAGGTACTCCGGCACGGCAAGCGGCAATAGAGCCTTTAAGAAAGCGCAGTGTCCCAGTGTTGTAATCTAGATCAGGAGACGTATTTTCAGAGAGCGTTTTGATGACATGCTCCGCCTCAATTGGTAGTAACTCGGCGACAGCATTGCCGTTGTCATCAATGACACCTTGTTCGGAGCAAAAACCAATCAGCTTATCCGCACCCAGCTTTATCGCCAGTTGTGTCGCGACTTCCTCAGAAAGTAAGTTAAAACACTCGCCAGTCACAGAGCTAGCAATGGGGCCAAGTAGCACAATAGAGCCTTGGTCGAGCGTGCGATTAATCGCGTCGGTGTCAATGCGGCGAATGCGTCCACTATGGCAATAGTCCACACCATCATCAACGCCGAGTGGCTGAGCAATGATGTAGTTTCCGCTAACGACATTGAGCTGGGTGCCTGCCATCGGGGTGTTGTTGAGGCTCATTGATAGGCGCGCAGTAATCGCAAGTTGAAGTTGTCCGGCAGCTTGCATAACAACAGATAAAGCCGATTCATCCGTAATGCGGATATTTTTGTGGTAAGGCGTAGTGAGGTCTTGTTTTTCTAGCAGCTGATTAATTTGAGGACGTGCACCATACACCACCACGACTTTGATTCCGAGGCTGTGCATGAGTGCGATATCATTAATAATATTGCCAAAATTTTTGTGTGCGACGGCTTCTCCGCCCAGCATGATCACCATGGTTTTTCCGCGGTGAGCATTGACATAAGGTGTTGATTGACGGAATCCTTTTACGAGAGCAGTACTACGAATTTTCACTACAGCCATTCCTTTGTTTAATTATGTTAAAATAATGCCTTTTTATTCATTGAGTGGCAAGGTGAAATTTTGGAATAAAGCACAAACATATTGAGGTAGGTTCTTGGTCCCGTTAAAAGGGAAGGTTACAATGGGTGCGTCTTTCCTCAATACGTGAACCTCATGTCTTCTGCTGTTAATAAGAATGCTGCGATCACTGCTTCAAATTTGTCAAAAACGTCATCTAAATCAATGCTTCGTAAGTGGCTAGAGCGTTCTCTCATGCTTATAGCGATAGTTGGAACCGTTGTCGTGTGCATGCTGTATAGTGATTTGATTACTCGAACCATTAATCCGCCCATTCCCAAATCGATAATTTATGGTCGCTGGGTTGAGCAAGATGTTGCGCCTTATGCTCGTGAAGAATTTGTGTTGAGTGAGCGCGGTGTTACCGTAAATGGTTCTACAGTGGCGACCAGTTTTGAATTCGATGGGGATTCGTTTTCGTATCGAGTGGGTTCAAATGAGCGGCACTTCAATTTTGTGGGTAAGCAGCATGCAGAAATGAAGCTGGATGCTAATGCACATTATCTACCTGTATTCCATTTAGAGGGGCGTGCAAGGATTGCGGTAAGATAGTCGTTTTTATTATTGTCTCTTAAGCTGACAGCTTTTTCGTCTGTGAGTCACATGGATGATCACAATTTCATCTCTCAATCAGTAAATCTTACTTTCAAACATAATCCGGACAATTCCGTAATTCTTCCGCTGCTATCATGTTGTATTAACTGAATGAATTCACAACGAGTAAACGGATTGGCTTAGCGTTGAAACATTTTGTCGTTGCTTTTCAATTGCACCGTATGCATTTGTTTGCCATCCTTTTGCTATTCTCTTTTACGGAAAAGACACGTGTTAAAAAAACTCCTTCCTATTATCTCTTTGAGCCTACTCTTTGGCTGTGCTCAACAAAATGATCGTGCTCAGCAATATCTTGATGGTGAGTTTCCTCAGATCCTCAATCAAGTGGATGTGGTTGAGTCTAACAAACCACGCGATTTTACTGAATTTAACAAGCAAGCTGAGCAAGTGGTGATAAAGTCACCATCCATGGCGAAGATATACCAACCGCTATATCAACGATTAAGTGAGTGGGCGCAACAGAGCGGAGATACCAGTGCGTTGAGTGCGTTTGGCATTCAAGCCGCGCAATTGGGTGGTGGTGATAAAAAAGGTAATGTGCTGTTTACCGGATACTTTTCTCCCGTGATGGAACTGCGTCATACACCAAACGACATTTTTAAGTACCCAGTTTATGGCAAGCCAAACTGCTCATCAGATTGTCCGACTCGCGCGGAGATCTACAACGGGGCATTAGATGGCCAAGGTTTGGTGCTAGGTTACGCGCCTAATCGTATCGACCCATTTATGATGGAAGTGCAGGGCAGTGGCTATGTGCATTTTGAAGATGATGATACGTTGGAGTACTTTGCGTACGCGGGTAAAAACAACAAAGCTTACGTCAGCATTGGCCGCATTTTGATTGAACGTGGTGAAGTGCCGCGTGAAAAAATGTCTCTCAAAGCGATTAAAGAGTGGGTAATGGACAACGACGATGCGACAGTGCGCGAGTTGTTGGAGCAAAACCCTTCTTACGTTTTCTTTGCGCCAAAAGCGGAAGCGCCAGTAACGGGGTCGGCTGGTATTCCTTTGTTGCCAATGGCCGCGGTCGCGGGTGACCGTTCTATCTTACCAATGGGCACACCAATCTTGGCGGAAGTACCATTGCTGAATGCGGATGGCACGTGGAGCGGTGCGCATCAACTGCGAATGCTGATCGTTTTAGACACTGGTGGTGCGGTAAAACAGAACCATTTGGATCTGTATCATGGCATTGGTGCGAGAGCAGGAACGGAAGCAGGGCACTACAAGCATTTTGGTCGAGTGTGGAAACTTGGGTTAGAAAACTCACCAACTCAAGCGCCTTGGGCTTTACCGCCAGAAAAGCTACAATAGTCGTCCAAGAGAGAGGAACACTCTCTTATCTAGACATTTCATCAAAGAGTGCGTATAAATCGCACTCTTTGTTTTTCTATCGATCATCTGGACTTCAATATGCGTGAACTCGATACCCCAGCATCTGACAGCTACAATCAACGCTTTGGCGGCACTCGTCGTCTTTATGGCAACAGCGAAGTAGACATTCTTCGCGCTGCACACGTTTGTGTGATTGGTATTGGTGGCGTAGGTTCATGGGCGGTGGAAGCGCTGGCTCGTACGGGGATCGGTGAGTTGACTCTGATTGATATGGACGATGTTTGTGTCACGAATATTAACCGCCAAATTCATGCGATGACGGGCACCGTTGGCCAAAGCAAAATTGAAGTGATGGCCGAGCGTGTCAAATTGATCAACCCTGAGTGTAAAGTCAACCTGATTGATGATTTCATCACGCCAGACAATCAACATGAGTACTTAAGCAAAGAGTTTGATTACGTGCTAGATGCGATTGACAGCGTAAAAGCGAAGGCGTCTTTGTTGGCGTATTGCCGCAGCAACAAGATCAAAGTGATCACTACGGGGGGCGCTGGTGGTCAGGTTGACCCAACGCAGATCATGGTCGCTGATTTAACGAAAACGATCCAAGATCCTCTAGCGAAGAAAATCAAAGACACCTTGCGTCGTCATCATAACTTCCCTAAGAATCCGGCTCGTAAGTTTGGTATTGATTGCGTGTTTTCAACCGAGCAGCTGAAGTATCCTCAAGCAGACGGTTCAGTGTGTGGTGTGAAGTCGACAGCGGAAGGCCCAAAACGTATGGATTGTGCTAGCGGTTTTGGTGCGGCGACTGTTGTAACTGCAACGTTTGGCTTTGTCGCGGTATCGCGAATCGTTGAGAAGTTGATTTCAAAATATAAGAAGTAAACTAGAAGAAGAGCGCATCATGACAGATTTTCCCGTTTCTCCATTTGGTACAGATATCACCAGCGAAGACATTGTAGCGACTATGCAGCAATTTCAAGGCTGGGAAGATCGTTACCGTCAGGTTATTCAGTGGGGTAAAAAGCTGCCACAAATGCCAGAAGAGCTGAAATCAGAACAAGTTACCGTTTCGGGTTGTGAAAGCTTGGTGTGGTTAGTGAGCCAAGAGCAAGGTGGCGTTTGGCATTTTTGTGCGGACTCCGATGCGCGTATCGTCCGTGGATTGATTGCCTTGGTGATGGCGGCTTATGACGGAAAAACGGCCGATCAAATTCAAGTATTTGATATTGATGCTTATTTTGATCAACTGGGGCTTGTCTCCCATTTAAGCCCGTCACGTGGTAATGGCTTGAAAGCTATTGTAGAGCAGATTAAGCAAACCGCCGTGTAACGAGTCATTTTCCCAATTCTTAAAAAACGCCGAATAGCCTAGCTGTTTGGCGTTTTTTGTATCTGAGTTGAGATATTTTTTGCATATGGATAAAAAGTATGCAAATGGTCGACTATTTTAGCGTTAATTAACCATTCTATTGATCCTGGTTCATTATATTGCCCACTTGGTTTTTATAAACTCAATTGTATTTAAAATTTGTCTATATTAGAGAATAGACATATGCCCCATTCGCTCCTATTCCCCAATGTGGAAACACACTTGGAATCGATTGGGTTACTTAGATACAAATGCTAGGAACCTCCCTATATGCAATTCACCTTGGAACATGCGCAAGACGTGTTATCCGGAATGCCAGACCCCACTTTTATTCTGAGTGAAGATGGTATCTATATTGATGTTTTTGGAGGAACAGATAAAAAAGCCTATCACGATGGAAGTAATTTGATAGGTGAGACGCTGCACAGCGTACTTGAGAAAGATAAAGCTGACTGGTTTATCGAACAGATAAATCGGTCACTGAAACAAGACAGTATTGTGACGATCGAGTACAAGATGTGCGCCGACAGCATTCAGGGAATAGATGCTAACAGTGGGCCAAGAGGCGACCTATACTACGAAGGCAAGATCTGCCCACTCGCTATAAAATACCGAGGTCGTCGCGTTGTCCTTATTCTTACACGCAACATCTCCAATCGCCACCGAGTTGAAACCCTTCTTCGCCATCAAAGCCAAATTGATGCTCTTACCAACATCTACAATCGACGTGTCTTTTTCGAAAAGCTCACAGAAGAGGTCATTAAAGCTCAAGAGCCGAACTATCACTCCGCGTTGTTATTGTTTGATTTGGACTTTTTTAAAGTCATCAATGATAAACGTGGTCATGATGCGGGGGATTATGTCTTAGAGACCTTAGCTGATTTGGTTTCTCACTTACTCGTCAAAGACGAAATTTTTGCAAGAGTCGGAGGGGAGGAGTTTGCGATTATTTTGCCAGAAACTTCTCTGTCGGCGGCGAAAGAGGTAGGAGAGGAAGTACGTTCCCACATTCAAAATTGTCAGTTCGAATTTGAAAAGATTGAAATTCCGGTCACGGTGAGTGTAGGCGTGGTGGAAATAGGCAGAAATGAAACCACCAAACGTTTGTATGCGCATGCAGATAAAGCGCTTTATGCTGCGAAAAGAAATGGCAGAAATTGCGTGGCGACTCTGGATAGGCAGATGGAGTAACCTTGTTGGTTACTCCAAATCAAACCGTTGGCGTTATAGCATGTCGACGGCTTTTTCTACGGCGGCGATGAGTCTATCCACATCTTCAGCCGTGTTATAAATACCAAAAGAAACGCGTACCGTGCCTTTAACGTTTAGCGCATCCATCAATGGGTGAGCGCAGTGGTGTCCTGCTCGTACCGCAATGCCTTGTTGATCGAGCAGCGTCGCAATATCTTGGTGATGAACGCCGTCCATGACGAACGTCAGTACAGAGGCATTCGGTTGATAGCCTAGAATATGGATGTCATCCAAAGCGCTTAGTGCTTGGTAGGCCTTATCCTGAAGCACATGGAGATGAGTCTCTACTTCATGATGGTCAAAACCTTGGTACCACTCAATGGCTTTCGCTAGAGCAATCGCGCCCGCAACGTTCGGTGTGCCCGCTTCAAATTTTCCAGGAAGTGCAGAAAACGTCGTTTTTTCGAAAGAAACGCGTTCAACCATTTTACCGCCGCCGTGCCATGGTGGCATGGCTTCCAAAAGTTCAAGCTTGCCGTATAAAACCCCAATGCCTGCTGGTGCATAAAGTTTGTGACCTGAGAAAACGTAGAAATCGATATCTGATGTCGATAAATCAAGTTGCTCATGTACGATGCCTTGCGCGCCATCAACTACAACAACCGCGCCAACGTTGTGCGCCAGTTCAGTGATTTTTTCGATAGGTTGGCGTGTGCCTGTTACGTTGGTTATTTGTGCGCAAGCAACAATTTTACAGCGGTCAGACAGAAGCGCCTCAAATGCACTGATGTCGAACTGGCAATCTGATGTCATCGGAACTTTAATGACTTTAGCACCCGTTTGCTCTGCCACGATTTGCCAGGGCACGATGTTGGCGTGGTGCTCCATCTCGCTAATCAAGATCTCATCACCTGGTTGTAACGTGCTACGGGCGTAGGTTTGAGCAATTAAGTTCAGTGCTTCGGTTGCGCCCCGTGTCCAAATGATCTCTTTAGAGCTGTTTGCACCAATAAAGCTTGCCACTCGTTCTCGTGCCGCTTCAAATTGGCTGGTGGCATTAGCCGTTAAACTATGGCTGCCACGGTGAACATTGGCATTTTGCGCACTGTAGTAATGACTGATGACATCAATCACACATTGCGGTTTTTGCGTTGTCGCTGCGCTATCTAGATACACTAAGGGCGTATCGTTGACGGATTGATTTAGAGCGGGAAATTGCTCACGTACAGCATTTACGTCAAACATTATTCTTCACCAAGCTTGTGGTAGTGCAGAGTAGGCAGAGGGAGCATTGGTTCAGCAACTGACCATGCGTGTTTTTTACCTGAGAGTTGAATGATTACTTCCATCGCGAACTCTAAAGCTGTACCCGGACCTTGACTAGTGATCAGGTTGTGGTTGATATCAAAGGTCACGCGTTTACTGCGCCACTTCTCTACCGGGATATGCGACTGAAAGCTCGGGTGACAGGTCATCAGTGATTGTGGGAAAAGATCATGGTGTTGCAATACCAACGCTGGTGCTGCGCAGATAGCTGCGACCAATTTTCCCTCATAGATGTGCTGCTTAAGGATTTCTATCATCACCGTACTATCACGGAAAATTTCTGCACCACCAACACCACCAGAAAGCGCTATGGCATCAAACTCATCATCAGCGATATCGACCAGCTTACAATCTGCCGTTAATGTGACTCCGCGAGAAGCTTTCATCGTCAATGAGCCATCAAAAGCAGCACTCGCTACCGTAACGTCATAACCCGCGCGAACCATCATGTCGATAACGGTGACGGCTTCCATTTCTTCGGTGCCTGGAGCGATTGGCACTAAGATTTTCTTACTCATTGTTCTGTCCAGCTTTGTTCTATTTGTTTGATGCGTTGGTAAAGTTTTAGATTCTCAGGCGTATTGATGCGATGTTTCTCGGCAGCCTTTAACAAGTATCCGGTTATAAAATCAATTTCCGTTCGACGCTGATGGAATACGTCTTGTCTCATTGAAGAATAGTTCTCAGCTGTGGCGTTCACCACTTGCATTACCGTATCGAAAAGAGAGCGAAACTCGATAGCAATACCTTCTTTACTCATTACTTCAACCAGTTCTTGAGTGATGCTTTCGAGTTGTATCTTAAACTCGGGCTGCGCAAGCTCACCATTCTTACACTGCTGAATCGCAGTCAGTGGGTTAATCGCGCAGTTAATTGCTAACTTAGTCCATAACGCAGATTGGATGTGTGCATTCCAAATGGCCTCTGGAAGAGCATGATGCATAACATCTTGCAGAAAAGCGCACTGCATTCCTTTGTCATTATAACCACCCGCTTGCGTTGTTCCGTGACCGGTATGCAATACGTGTTGGTTATCTGGTTTGTATGCGCCGTGCGTCGTTGTTGCGAGCACTATCGGATTGTTTGGCACAACCTTCTCCAAGGCAGAGGCAGTACCCATACCATTGTGCATCAGCATGATAATCGTGTCTGTATTGATATGAGGGAGCAAAGGCTGAATGGCGTCTTCCACTTGCCAAGCTTTTACCGTGATCAAAATGAGATCTGCTTTATTTACGGAGGAAATATCTTGATTACTGAATACGATTGCGGGTGTGTCATCCAACTGAAGTGATTGTTGGCTTTCAGAACTTCTTCCCCACAATGAAACATTGTGCCCGGCAAGCTTAAATTTTGTTGCCCAGAGTGAGCCCACCGCACCTGGACCGAGGATAAGGATATTCACCAAACGCTCTCATTAAAAAGGTTTGCTGCAAGGATAATGAGGGAAAAAAGGAAAGCAAATAAAAATGGCGCCGAAAGGCGCCATTTTTGAGCAAACTTAGTGGTTCAATTAGAACTTGTAAGTTACAGCAAGGTAGTGGCCAAAGCCAGTTGACTTGAACCCATCAGTATCTTTGATACCGTACACGTCTTTGTAACCTTTTAGACCGTAACCCACTGCGAAGCGGTCTGAGTGCCAGTAGATACCGTTGAACATTGCACCACCGTTTGACGCGGTTGAACCAAACTTGTTACCAGCATCATCATCCATACCGAATTGGTAATCGATGTAGCCTTGGTAAGAAATGAATGAACCGTTCTCGAAGAAGTAGAATGGTTTGAACCAGTTAGTCGAGATTTGGAAACCGTTCCAATCCTTTTTGTTGCCGTCGTAAGTGCCGTATAGGTTAACACCAACTTTACCAAACCAAGGAACCATTACGTCAGAACCTAGACCGATTTTTTGAGAGTTAACACCAGAGTTACCACCCCACTCGATTAGAGTTGCAACGTATAGCTCTTGAACTGGACCGAAAGATAGGTCTTTACCAGTTACCGCATCTAGAGACATACGTGGAGCGAATTTCATAAAGATCTTCTCTGCGCCAGCTTTGTCGCTACCTGGATCAGAAGTTAGGTTGAATACATCAACGTAGCCGTAAAGGTCGAAGATACCAGAGCGGCCGCCGAATTCCATTTCTAGGTAGTCGTGTGAAGACTCACCTGGAAGTTCGTCAAATGCACCCATTAGGTTAAATTGCATCCACTTGTAATCGTTTTTGTGAATATCGCCGTCAGAGTAATCTGCCGCCATAACTGGAGCTGAAGTAGCCGCTAGAAGGCTAAGAGCTAAAAGTGATTTACGCATAAGGGGACTCTCTATGTTTGTAATGATTCAGAACACGCAATCTGTGCTGCGCTTTCCAATTGGCGGGAATAATAGCGATAAAAATCCCAAATGAAAGTGATAAAGGGTGCAAAATGAAACGTTTTTGGTGAGTTGCATCACGAAATTATCTTTATTTACGGAACTTTTTGTTTGTTGCATTTTATTGCAATAAATGTGTGATTTGGATCGTTTGCGTGAGCGATTTTATGACTTTTTAAGCCAGTCGATTAACCAACATAAATCGTTAGTGATCGGAGTGATAAGGGATTCGTATGTATCCGTGAATCAAAGAGGACGTTTGAATGAAAGAAGTCATGTTATTCCCACTCACTTCAGTTGTACTCCCTGAAGGTAAAATGAATCTGCGCATTTTTGAGCCACGATATAAGCGAATGGTAAAGGAATGCAGCCTACAAAATGTGGGTTTTGGAGTTTGCCTAGTAGGAAGTGAAGGTGACCCTAAAGACGTGGGTAACGTTTCATCTATCGGAACTTTGGTCAGGATTGTTGATTTTGAAACACTCAGTGATGGTCTTCTTGGTATTACAGTCGCTGGTGAGAAACGCTTTGTTGTCAAACGAGTTCGTGCAGATGCGGACGGCTTACGCCATGCAGAGGTCGAATGGTTAGACAATTGGCAACATCCAGACAACTCACCAGATTTCTTCTATTTAAGCCAGCAGTTATCCCATGTTTATGAAGAGTTTCCTCAACTTGGAAACCTCTACCAGCATCGTTTTTACGATGACTCAGCTTGGGTGACCCAGCGCTGGCTTGAATTACTTCCTTTAGACTGCAATCTGTTCGAACAGCTCGTTGGCGCAGAGAACTGCATTCCTGCGTTGCAATTTCTGACAGAAGCCATAGAAGCCCCGACTAACAAAGAGGCAAGGATATGAAAGGATTTGGCAGAGCTGCGCTAACTATGGTGGCGGCATTAGGACTGGCGGCGTGTGGCTCCGACAGTGACACTATCGAGTATTCCAATTTACAAGCAGTGCACGCGTCTTCTGATGCGCCGCTTGCAAATGTGTGGATCAACGATAAACCATCATTAACGAATGTTGATTATGGTGTGGGATCTGGCTACGTTAAATTGCGAGAGGGGATGAATTCGATTCAGGTCGATGTTCAGCTCCCAGGTAATGAAACCGCGACCGTAATACCTAAAACAGAACTAGATCTTGATTCCGACCTCAATTATAACGTGTTCGTTGTTGGCGATGCCGATGGTTCGCCAAACCCAGTTGAGCCTTTAGTTGTGACTCGCAGCGCCGATTCAATGGCTGATGCCAATAGTCTAGATGTTCAAGTTGTTCATGCAGCTTCAGGCGTTCCTGCTGTTGATCTTTATGTCACTGAGCCAGGTGTTGCTCTTGCTAGCGCGACTCCAATAACTAACCTTGCTTACAAAGCTTCTACCGACGTATTGAACATCCCAGCTGGTGAGTATCAAGTTCGACTTGCCGTAGGAGACAGCGTTGCTTTTGACTCCGGCACAGTACCTCTTGCGGCTAATTCCAACTTGACGATTGCCGCTATCGGCACAGGAGATTCGAATAGCACGTCACCTGTCAAACTCTTGGTGTTGGACGGTTCGGGCTCTTCTATAATTGAAGATATGGGCAGCCAAGCTGAAGTAAGAGTCGGACACCTTGTCGATGGAGCGCCAGTCGTCGATGTTAACGTTAACGGGGCGGCCTTCGCTCCTCTTGCCGACTTAGCGTTCAAAGAGATTCGTGGTTATTTGGATCTTGCTGCTGGCGCTTACGATATTGACGTTTACGTGGATGGCACAACAACCAATCCGATCATAGATGTTGACGGGTTAATGGTTGCAGGTGGAATGGATTACAGTGTTTATGCAGTCGGTGTTGTTAGCCCAGCGATTGATATCGAAGCTCTGGTTGTTGAAGATATGAGACGCGCTGTGGCGACTAGCGCGACATTGAATGTGACACACGCTGCGGCTAATCCTATAGCGGAAATGGTGGATATTTACCTCACTACGAGTGCAGGAATAGATGGAAGTGATCCAACTATTGCTAATTTTGCGTATAAAAATAGCGTACAAGGATTATATGTCGCTGAAGGTACATATTATGTAACGGTAACAGTGGCTGGTAACCCAAGTATTGTTGCGGTTGACTCAGCACCAGTCAATGTAATGAACGGTGTTGTGTACCAAGTCGTTGCCATTGATGATGGGAACAACGGTGGTTTCAACTTGTTGGTCGATGACGTGACCGATTAGGACGAATGGGAGGAGGAGACTCCTCCCACAAATTAAGGCCGATTATGATGAGTGATAGCCCGAAAAAACTGGGGCGCAGTGATTGGAACGATTACATGGATAAAGTGAAGGCTCGAGACAAAGATGCGTTCGCTTTTGTATTCCGTTTTTACGCACCCAAGCTGAAGCAATTCGCTTACAAACATGTTGGTAATGAGCAAGTTGCTATGGAGATGGTGCAAGAGACCATGGCGACAGTTTGGCAGAAAGCGCACCTCTATGATGGTGAAAAGAGCGCGTTATCGACTTGGATATATACCATAATCCGAAACCTTTGTTTTGATTTGCTGAGAAAACAGAAAGGTAAGGAATTACACATTCATTCTGATGACATTTGGCCGTCAGAGTATTATCCACCTGATCTTGTTGATCACTATTCACCAGAACAAGATATGTTGAAAGAACAGGTGGTTAAGTTTTTAGATATATTACCGAAAAACCAGAGAGATGTTTTACAAGCGGTATATCTTGAAGAGCTACCTCATCAACAGGTCGCGGAATTATTTGATATACCCCTCGGTACTGTAAAATCCAGGCTGAGGCTTGCAGTAGAAAAGCTAAGGCATTCAATGCATACGGAGCAACTATGAACAAACACCCAGATAACAGCTTGTTAGAAGCATACGCTTCGGGAAGCATTGATGCGGTTTCTGGTCTTGTGGTCGCAACCCATTTAGAAACATGCACCAAGTGCCGAGCTTATGTGAACCAAGTCGAAGCAAGTCAAGCGAACATCGTAAGTGACATACCTTCTGAGTATGTTTCTGAATTTGACGACATGTTTAATGACATCATCAATGCGGAGCCAGCGACTGATAATATCGTGATCCGCGACTCTGCTGCTGTTAATGTCGCAGGAAAAAGTTTCGCTCTTCCTAAAACTCTAGCGCGTTTCTCTGACCTCGTAGGGTCATGGAGAAGTTACGGAGGCAAGGTTTTTAGTGCTCAGATTGACCTAGGGGAAGACGCTCGTGTCAGCTTAATGTACATCGGGGAAGATGTGCAAATTCCTCAACATACGCACAAAGGCCTGGAGTCTACATTGATCCTGCATGGCGGATTTAGTGACGAGGATGGCCAATATGAAGAGGGCGATTTGATGATTAGAGACGCATCAGTGAAGCACAGCCCTTACACTAAGGCCGGAGAAGACTGCTTGTGTTTAACCGTATTGACTGAGCCGATGATCTTTACTCAAGGCGTGGCACGTATATTTAATATGTTTGGTAAAGGGTTATACCCATAGACCTCTTATCTTATATCTCGCAAAACAAAAACCACCGAATTCGGTGGTTTTTTATATGTTTCGTTAATGCTTGTGACGTGCTTTTTCCAATAGAGCATCAAAGTAATGTCGTAGCGAGTACAACATAATCAAGCTTGGCACGACCATGACAGCGGTAAGCACGAAGAATGTGCTCCAATCATTAAGATAATCCACTAGCTCGCCACTGAAAGAAGCAAGAGTCGTCCGTCCGAAGTTTCCTAGAGAAGCAAGCAACGCATACTGAGTTGCCGAAAATGCTTGTCCGGTTAGAATCGTCAAAAATGAAACAAAAGCGACAGTTGAGAAAGCAGTCGTAAAGTTATCGACAATAATCGTGGCTAAGTACAAGTGCTCGTTTGGGCCTACCGAAGCAATCCAAGCAAACATCAAGTTACTGGCAGACATAGCAATACCACCGATCATTAATCCACGTACAATACCAAACCTAACGTTGAACATGCTTCCGACAAAAGTAAAGAAGATGGTGGCTCCCCAACCAATCAGTTTGGAGTAATAGCCAATTTGTTCATTGCTAAAACCAATATCTTTGTAGAACGCGATCGACATCCTGCCCAAAAACGCTTCGCCAATTTTAAATAGGAAAACGAACAGCAACAGAGTAATCGCGACACGGACACCATTGCGATTAAAGAAATCAAGGAAAGGTTCCACAACAGTCACGGTAAACCAAGCTACGACTTTCGAACCAACCACTTCTTTGTGGCGTTGTTCAGCGGCAGACTGAAGTTGTTCGCGTTGAGTCTTAGGTTCACCGACTAAAATCGTAAAGACCATTAGAATGCCGACTATCACCGCCATCCCGTAATACACACCATTCCAACCGACACTGTCAGCATTAACAAACGCTAAATAACCCGGTAGTGAATAACCTGTCCACCAGCCAATGACCGCCATTGCAGAAGCTTGAGGCAGTTTAGACTCTTCTGACTTTGGGAAAGTATCAATACGAAAAGCATCAATTGCGATGTCTTGTGTCGCTGAAGCCGTTGCAATACACAAGGCGAGTAGTGACGCAAACACCAAGTTTTCCGCTGGATTAACACCGGCAATAAATAGGGTAGCGACGAGTACGATACTTTGACAAAAGAAAATCCAGCTACGTCTTTGCCCCAGCAGTCTAAAGAGGACTGGCAGCTTCACGCGGTCAACCAGAGGTGCCCACAGAAAGTTGATCGCATAGACCGCAAAAACGCTACCAAAATAGCCAATTGCGGAGAGGGTCAAGCCGGCATCTTTTAGCCAACCTGACATGTTTGAACCGATAAGAACCCACGGAAAGCCGCTAGAGCAGCCCAGCATGAAAACCCACATGAGTCGTTTATCGAGGTAACTTTTTACCGTTTCCAACCAAGTGATGGAAGGTAATGAAGACATAAATCAATCCAATAAAATGAAGCCGTTGAAAGAGAAAGCCCTTCGATTATTCAAAGGGCTTATCGTTTTGGCTATTTAAGTAGTGTAGCTTTGGTGATGACGATTTGCGTCTCTGGTACATCACGCATTCGGCCTACCGTCGTGGTCGGCTGCTGAGCCATTTTCTGGATAACGTCGAACCCCTCAGTAACCTCACCAAATACAGCATAACCTGGTGGTCGAGCGCCATAGTTGAGAAAGTCATTGTCGACTAAGTTGACGAAAAACTGACGAGTTGCAGAGTTTGGTGCATTGGTTCGTGCCATGGCGATGGTAGCACGGTCATTGTTTAGACCATTATTTCCTTCGTTTTTGATTGGCGCGTATGTTTTCACCATCTGCATATCTTGGTTAAAGCCGCCACCTTGTGCCATGAAGCCTGGGATAATACGATGAAAAATAGTACCCTCGTAGCTCCCATCTTCTACATATTTTAGAAAATTAGCGACAGTGATAGGTGCTTTCTCTTCGTTTAACTCAACCGTAAATGAACCAAGTGTCGTTTCAAACGCTACTTTTGGTCCAGCCCAAACGCTGCAGCTGAGTAGTGCTAAGGACAGAATCGCTTTGCGTAACATTAGAAACGCTCCTGCATGTATTGACGAAGCTCAGGGTCATTGGCAATCTCTTTAAGCGTCAATGTCACCACATCATTCAATGTCTCTTCAATATCGGCATCAGAAGCACTCAATGTGCCAGATCGCTTTGCTGTACCTGTATAAGTTTTGACTAGCTTGCCCTCAGGTGTCTCTGCTGTGATTTCCAGCACAACTTTAGCATCCATCTCATTTTCCATCACCGAATGCTTCACGTTGACCAACGCTTCTTGAACGCTCAATTCAATCGCGTTGTTGCTGTTTAGATCCGCATGGAAACCTTGAGATGAGAATTGCTTCTCTAATGCTTCTTCTAACGCAATACGTAAATTCTGTTTAGCATGAAGAGGAAGAATGTTCGAACGGCCGTTATCCACCAACGCCACGTACTGCGCTGCACGTACATCTTTGCTGGTCAAACTGTAAGTCTTGCCTTGAACAATTGGATTGGTGCTCAATGTGCTTTCTGGCATCAGGTTCAGCTGAGGTTGTTGAGGGGCTGAACACGCAGCAAGCAACGCAACCGAAGCCGCAAGTACCAATTTTCTCATTTTATTATTCCTTTTAACTATTTTGCTAAAGCTTATTTTGCGCTTAATTTAGCAGGATTTTTTGTAGCCTGTAAAATCACAAACTTATTGTTGGAAGCGATAAGTTTCACATTTTTATCGCCAAACAGACGTTTGAGTTTTGCGTCGTACCCGAGGTGACGATTTCCGATAACCAGTAAACGGCCATTTTCACTTAATACTTGTTTAGCATCGCAGAACATTTGCCAAGCAATATGATCGGTGATTGCCTGTTGTTGATGAAACGGTGGATTACACATAACCATAGAGCTGCTGCTGTGTTTAAAACCGTCCAAGCAATTGTTCGCTATGCACTGTATGTCTCTATTTTCACCAAGGTTGTCGCGTAGGTTCTGTTTTGCCGACTCAAGCGCCATAAAGCTTTCATCAACACATGTTAGCCGAGCATTTGGATTCAACTGACCAAATTTAACAGACAGAACACCATTGCCGCAGCCGAGGTCGATGACATTGTCTATTGAAGGGTCTTGAGGCAGGTGCTGCAGCATAAAGCGTGCACCTAAATCTAAACTTTCTCCTGAATAGACATTTGGCATGTTCTTGAGTTCGATATCTTCGCCATCAACGCGCCAAGTCGTGAAAGGCATTACTTCAATCGTAGGCTCAACTGTTGCTTGAGAAAACACCAATCTGTGCTTTTTCCAGGCCAAAGATGTTTTTGTTTCGCCTAAGTATTTTTCAAACAGTTTTAGCGTCGAAGTATGAATGTCTTTCGCTTTATTGACTGCAATGACGGGGCAGGAAGCCGGTAGCGCCTTTCTTAATTGGCTTAGTATCCACACTAGATGGCGGTTACTTTTGGGCAGTTGCAGCAAGACGAGATCAATATTGGCAGGAACGAGGTCCATCGTGGTGGCAAACGCTACTTTATTGCACTGGTTTTGCTCGAGATTTTGCTGTGCACCTTTATGTGAGATGAATGAATCACTCATTAGCGTTACATGGTGCTTTTCCGAAAACCAGCAGGAGAGGGCACCAAAGCTGTCATTAATCACGAGGATGTTTTGATTGTCTGGCAAAGCAAGCTCTTCAACATGATTAATAAGATACTCATCACCGGCATCCCACGCTTGTAGCGTTTCGTTACTACGTTTTGGGAAACGATGAAGTGTTAAGCTTCGCTCGTGAAGGTTCAGTTCGGTTTTCATAGCTAAATGTAAGTTGATTTAGAAATTAAGTGTTATTGTCGCAAATGATGACGTGTCGAGATACAAAAAGCTGTCAAATTTTACGAGTTCAGTGATGGCTGCTCTTTAGACATGTTCGTGGAGTCAAGCGCCTTGAGACAATATGTCTACAAAGTGCGTCAATAATGAGAGTGACGTTTGAGTGATGCATGTCTGCTTTACTTAGGTATATACTTATGGAATTCGCATCAATGAGGAACGAATATGATCCAAGAAATCATAGAGAAGAAACTACACAGTGAGCTGCAACCCAGCTATCTCAAAGTCATTAATGAGAGCTACATGCATAATGTGCCACCAGGCTCAGAGAGTCATTTCAAAGTGATTGTTGTGAGTGATTCGTTCGCGGGACAGCGTTTGATTGGGCGCCATCGTCAAGTTCATCAAATTTTGGCAGATGAACTGGACAACCACATTCATGCATTAGCTATTCATACATACACTGATGAAGAGTGGAAGCGTGAACAAGATGGCGCCCCTGATAGCCCGATGTGTATGGGTGGTGGTCACTAAAAACGCAAGATATAAAGGTGCAGAGAAAAGGTGGCTTAAGGCCATCTTTTTTCGTTTTCAGCCCTAAACCACCTACTTCAGTAGGTGGTTATCATCCGTTTCGGCTTTGCCTGTAAAACTACTCATGCTA
>NZ_JAWOTP010000015.1:0-128905 GCF_033338935.1 Vibrio sp. Vb0598
ATGATTTCCATCGATTCACGAATCGCAGTACCTGCTGTGATTACGTCATCCACTAGCATGATACGACCTTCAAGCGCAGAGCCTACAAGGTTACCGCCTTCGCCGTGATCTTTCGCTTCTTTACGGTTGAAGCAGTAAGGCGTGTCGACGTCATGATGATCCGCCAGCGCGACTGCTGTTGTCGTCGCGATTGGGATACCTTTGTACGCCGGGCCAAACAGCACATCAAACTCAATGCCAGAATCAGCAAGCGCTGCTGCGTAAAAACGACCAAGACGCGCTAGGTCACGACCAGTATTGAAAAGACCAGCGTTAAAGAAGTACGGGCTTTTACGGCCAGATTTCAAAGTAAACTCACCAAACTTAAGAACTTCTTTCTCAAGTGCAAACTCAATAAATTCACGCTGGTATGCTTTCATTATTTTCTCTCTATGTCCTTGGTTTCTTGTGTCTCTTCTCGACAATCATTCATTTCTCTATTGTCGAGATAAAAAAATAGCCCCCATAATGGGAGCTATTTAAATCAATTGGCTAACGCCGCCTTCTGCGCTGCGACAATTTCCGTAATGCCGACTTTCGCCGACTCTAGCAGAGCCATCAGCTGCTCGTGACTGAACGGTTCACCTTCTGCGGTGCCCTGAATTTCAATCATCTTGCCTTCTTCTGTCATTACCACGTTCATGTCTGTGTCTGCCGCTGAATCTTCAACGTACTCAAGGTCACACAGAACATCATCACCTAGCAAACCAACTGAAACTGCCGCTACGTGGCCTTTCATTGGGTTTGCTTTTAGCTTGCCGCTATCTACTAGGTGTTGGAATGCATCGGCCATTGCAACACTTGCGCCGCTGATGGATGCAGTACGCGTACCACCGTCAGCTTGGATAACGTCACAGTCAACGGTGATCATGAACTCACCCATGGCTTTTAGATCGACAACTGCACGTAGGCTTCGCGCGATAAGACGCTGAATTTCCATCGTACGGCCGCCTTGCTTTCCACTTGCCGCTTCACGACGAGTACGCGAATGTGTTGCTCGAGGTAGCATGCCGTATTCAGCTGTAACCCAGCCTTTACCTTGACCTTTTAGCCAACGTGGCACAGATTCTTCGACGGTCGCATTACACAACACTTTGGTGTTACCGAACTCAACTAGCACTGACCCTTCAGCGTAAGCTGTGTAGTTACGAGTAATTTTGATAGGGCGAACTTGATCCGCCTTGCGATCGTTTGGACGCATGGGCATCTACCTTAAATATGAGGAGAAGACGATTTGGTTGGGCGAAGATTATAACGGAATCGATTCCGGATTCATAGGTTACGCATCTGGCACAACATAAACAATCCATACATCCCGCGCACCTATCGACGCAGCATGATACACTCTTGAAGTAATTTTCAAAAAATGAAGACAGGAAAATTCGATGATTTACAGTATGACAGCGTATGCACGCAAAGAAGTAAAAGGCGATTGGGGTTCTGCGGTATGGGAAATCCGCAGCGTGAACCAGCGTTATTTAGAAACATACTTCCGCATGCCAGAGCAATTTCGCGGGTTAGAGCCCGTTTTACGTGAGCGTTTTCGTAAGCGCTTAGCGCGAGGCAAAGTAGAATGTAATCTACGTTTTGAAGCAAACCCTGCCGCAAAAGGTGAGCTTAGCATCAATGAAGCGCTTGCTAGCCAGGTAATTAAAGCCGCTGAACAAGTCATGCACATGACTGGTGAACTGAGCCGAATCAATCCATTTCAAGTTATGCAATGGCCGGGGGTAATGGAAACGCCAGAGCAAGACATGGATGCGGTAAATAAAGTGCTACTAGAAGCGTTTGATGGCGCAATGGATGAATTTATTGAAGCGCGCGCTCGTGAAGGCGAGAACATGAAGGCGCTGATTGAGCAACGCCTCGAAGCGATCACATCAGAAGTTGTGAAAGTGCGCGCACGCATGCCAGAAATACTAGAGTGGCAACGTGAGCGTCTGTTCTCTAAATTTGAAGATGCAAAAGTAGAGCTAGACCCATCTCGCGTTGAGCAAGAGCTTATCCTTCTGGCACAGAAATCAGACGTAGCAGAAGAGCTAGACCGTCTTGATTCTCACGTAAAAGAAACCACGAACATTCTGAAAAAAGGCGGCGCAGTGGGTCGTCGTCTAGATTTCATGATGCAAGAGTTCAACCGTGAATCGAACACGCTAGCGTCGAAATCCATCAGCACCGACATCACCGCATCGGGCGTTGAACTGAAAGTTCTAATTGAACAGATGCGTGAGCAGATCCAAAACATTGAATGATCTAAAAGTCATCGAGTATTGAAACAAAAAAGCCCCGCTAATACGGGGTTTTCTTTTATTCGTCTTTTTCCAAGGTACTGTTATCAACGTAGGGCCAATAATGGTGCCCAATTCTGATCAGCAAAGTAGCCGCAGCCAAAATAAACGCAGCCAGAGATAACCACACAACCAAAACTGCATCCAGCTCTTTCATTCCGAGTGTGATGTAGCGGGCGATGGCCATCATCGCGATGTAGATAGGATAGCGTACCGGAATTTTACCGTTCATCACGAACTGCTGCACCATAGCGAGCACTTCCAGATAGATAAACATCAACAGAATATCCGTGAGTAAGACACGCTTCTCTACAAATACGTGCACAAACTCTTGCATCATGGCGTACAACGTCGCCAAGGTAATAGAGACTAATAACACCGCCTCCAAAATATGGAAGATTTTCAGGAAAGGTCGACTAAAGGATTTCGGTAAATTCGACGGCATGGTCCATTATCCAAACAAAGAAAATAGGCCTTGAGTTTAGCATGCAACGATCTTCAATCAATCAGAATAAACATCAGTGCAAATCGACTCCAAGTCCTGGCATTTGCTTATAAAAACGCTCCGCTTATTTGGCGGAGCGCTTTTGTGTTATAGGACCTGTGGCATCACTTACGCCACTTGCTGCTTTTTTTCAGCTACGCGCTTTTTCTTCCGATATTTAGGGTGAGTGATCGGAATCGCAGATAGGAGTTTTTTGGTGTATTCGTTTTGCGGGTTTGCATAAATTTCTTTAGCACTGCCTGCTTCTACCACTTTACCAAAATACATCACGGCAACTTTGTCAGAAACATGTTTCACCACCGAGAGATCGTGAGAGATAAATATGATCGCCAAGTTCATTTCTTGTTGCAGTTGTAGCAATAGGTTCAAGATTTGCGCCTGTACCGACACATCTAACGCAGATACCGATTCATCACAAATCAGCAGTTTAGGCTTCAATGCAATCGCGCGAGCGATACCGATACGCTGCCGTTGCCCGCCTGAAAATTCATGTGGATAACGGTTTACTGCCGTTTCTGGTAATCCCACTTTGATTAAAAGCTCTTTTACCCATTGTTTACGCTCTGTTGGCGTGCCAATTTTATGAATAACAAACGGTTCTTCCAGAATCATACCGATGGTATGACGCTGATTGAGTGACTCCATTGGGTCTTGAAAGACGATTTGCATGTCTTTACGCAGCGATCGCATCTCTTTCACAGACAATTTAGTGATGTCTTTACCTTCAAAGAAAATCTTACCTTCTGTTGGCTCGTATAACTTTAAGATCGTGCGACCAAGGGTGCTTTTACCACAACCTGACTCACCAACTAGCCCCAGTGTTTCACCTTCAGAAACAGACAGTGAAACCCCGTCTACCGCTTTGATGGTGTAGCCTTTCTTGAACAGCCCTTTACCAGAAACAAAGTGCTGCTTAAGATTTTCAATTCTTAATACTTCTTTTGCCATAACATCCTCTTTTATGACTGGTTCACTTTGCCCAGTTAACTGGCAAACATACTGGCATCAATAGGCTTGATATCGATCATCTGCTTCGGCTCATTATCTAAGCTCGGCATCAATCCCATTAAACGCTCTGTGTATGGGTGCTGCGGGTTATCAAACAACTCAAAAATTTCTGCTTTTTCGACAATACGTCCGCCATACATCACGGCAACATCATCACACACTTCTGCCACAACCCCGAGATCGTGAGTGATGAAGATCATCGCCATGCCCGTTTCTTCCTGAAGCTCGTTCATCAGTTCAAGGATAGACGCCTGAACCGTAACATCCAACGCTGTAGTCGGTTCATCACAAATCAGAATATCCGGCTTACAGGCCAATGCCATCGCGATCATGACACGCTGGCGCATACCACCAGATAGGTTATGGGGATACTCATTCAATCGCTTCTCTGGCATTGGAATTTTTACTTTTGCCAGCATTTCAATCGAGTACGCCTCCCGCTCCTTTTTGTCGAGCTCAGGTCGATGGAGCTCAAGCACTTCACATATTTGACGACCAATGGTGTGCACTGGGTTGAGCGCCGTCATCGGGTCTTGGAAGATGATCGAAATGCGATCGCCACGCATGGCGTACATCTCTTCCGCAGGCAAATCAACTAGGTTGGTGCCGCGATAATTCACTTCACCTTTGATAATGTTGCCATATGGCTTAGGTAATAGCCCCATGATCGACATTGAGGTTACGCTCTTACCACTACCTGACTCTCCTACCAGACCGAGTGTACGTCCAGCTCTCACATCAAAGTTCACACCATGCAGAACCTTCACTGGCCCATCATCGGTGGTAAATTCAACTTCGAGATCTTTAACACTTAGGATTACATCGTTTTCCATAACCAATCCTTACAGCTTATAAGTGTCATCTACGACAACAACAGGTTCAAAAGCTTTGCCTGACTTCATCGCTTGTTTCGTTTCTTTTTTGATATCACTATCAATCCAGTAAGTGCCATCGCCTATGATTGCACCACTGAACAGCGCCTCTGTCATGCGATTCATTGGCTTATCTGGAAACTTTAACCAGCGCCAGTGACCATAGCGGACATAAGGAACCATGTAGCCTGGGACGATAACGTGAGCATCAATGATGTCACGCTGAATCTCATGACCTAGCTGGATCTTTTTATCCATATCCATGCCAAAACGATACTCGATGATCTTTTCATCCAGTTCAGGCGTGCTGTAGTTTGTGAAAGAGTTAGTTTGCGGCTTGTTCGCATTGACTGAATGGAAGTACTCCCAATACGTTGGGATCTCAGACGTACCCATATCTAAGAAAGCCAAATCGTGCTTTTTCTCACGTACGTATTTGAACATGGATGAGCCATCAACTAACTTGAGCTCAATATCCAGCCCTGCTAGCTTGGCTTGCTCACGCAAAAATGCAATACGAGGAGTATGAACAGGTGTTCCGTAGGTCAGCTCGAAGCTTAAGCGCTCACCTTTATCATTAACACGAATACCATCAGAACCAATTTTGTTAAAGCCTGCGGCTTCGAATGCCTCGGCCGCTTTTGCGGGATCGAACTTCGGTGCCTTAGCATCTGGTAGGGTGTATTTACCATGACCATAACCGGTCGGGTTCGGTTTACGGGAGTAGTCGCCACGCATGACATTCTCTATCATGCCATCAAAGTCAATCGCGTAAGTAATGCCCTTGCGAATGTTTAAATCATCCAGCAAAGGCATCGCGGTGTTCATCCATACACCACCAGCCCCAACTGGGAATTGGTTGTAACCCCAGAACTTTTGAATGTATCCCTTTTGGTAAGGTTCCGTATTCGATTTATCATGCCATAAGCTTGGTAAAACAAGACCAAATGCGTCCAGCTTCCCTTTCTCAAAGTGCTTCATCGCGATATCACTGTCGCGAATCACTGTGATGCGGATTTTGTCGACATTATAGCGATGTTGATAATACTTATTGCTGTAACCCCACCAGTCTTCACCGACATGTTTGAAGGTCACACTTTTACCTTTTTTAATGTCATCTAGGTAGTATGCACTGGTCGTTGGTTCACTTTTAAAATTGTAGTAGCGGACAAAGTTGTCATGTATACCGTCACCATTTTCATCTTTTGAAGGGTTAGCATAAAAATGTGCGGGACGTGGGCGCAGAGCCCCCATTCGTAACAGCAATTCTTCCGGATTAAACTCTTTCGCCGCCTTAACAGCAAACGTATGAGTGTCGTACTTGATAACATCCGCAATCGTTTTGTTGTAGTAATCGTTGTACCAAGGTTCCAAGATGTCTTTGGAACGATAAAACTTCAGCATGAACACGAAATCGTCGGCAGTCACAGGTTTGCCGTCCGACCATTTGGCTTCAGGGTTGAGTTTGAAATAGACCGTTTTGTTGTCACCTGCTAACGCCCACTCGTTAGCAAGCTCAGGTATGAACTCTAAAGTATCTGGGTGGCGGACCACCAAGCCTGGTGTTTCATCTAAGATAAAAGAACGTAGCCCTGCATTAGCGTCTGGACCAACACTACGTAACGTCTGCGGGAAACTTGACATAAAGGTGCGATAAGTCCCTCCACGTTTCGCTTCTAGCGAACCATATTGAGGCTCATCCCAGTTTGTTTGCCAGTTTAAGTCAGTCGGAAGCGTTGCTGACATTGCACCAAAACTCAGGGCGCTCAGCGTGGACGCTAAAAATAATTTCTTCATAAAACTTCCCTTTTTTATGTTTTGCTCACAATGCTCGCTTAAACATAGCGTGTGAATTTTTTCGGGTCGAAAGCCGCTCGAATGGCTTCACCAATAAAGGTCACCATTACCAGAACCAGAACAATAGAAGTCACTACTGACGCAACAATCCATGGCGAATCTAAGTTTGACTTACCTTGTTGCAGTAATTCCCCCCAACTTGGTGTTGGTGGCATCAAGCCTAAGCCTAGGTAATCGAGAGCAGTCAATGCTGTGATGTTAGCTGCAATAGTGAAAGGTGCTAGGGTTACAATCATCACCATCGTATTTGGCAAGATGTGATTAAACAAGATACGTCCAGTCGATGCCCCTAAAGCACGTGCCGCCATTACGTATTCTCGTGCCGCTTCTTTATAGGTCATGGTCCGCATGTACCATGTCATCCCCATCCAAGTGAAAAGCACGTTAATAGCGACAAAGAGAGCAAACGTCGGTTGAACGATTGAAACAAGAATCATTATGACGTACAAAAACGGTACCATTGACCAGATTTCGATAAGTCGCTGTACAAACAAGTCAAATTTACCGCCCCAAAAACCCATAGCACAACCGACTGCAGTACCGATCGCGTAGGAAATGGCCATCGTAAGCAACGCAAATCCCATCGCAGTTCTGAATCCGTAGACGAGTCGCGCCAAAATATCGCGACCTATCACATCTGTACCTAAATAATGCTTATTTTCGGCACTAGGTGCTGTTGGCGGGAAATCACCACTAAAATCTTGTTCATATGGGTTCCACGGCACAAGCGGCAAAATAACAAAGTTGTCGCCCCCTTCAGCCTCAAACGCTTTTTGCAGTACACGATAATCGGCTTCACTGGATGACTCTTGGCCGAATTCGCTACCTAAACGTACGTCACTGACAACAGGAAAATAGTAGCTACCATCGTACTTGACGACTAGCGCTTTACTGTTGATCAAAAGTTCGGCGAATAGAGAAAGGATCAACATGATAGAAAGAGCAACAAACGACCAATAGCCTCGTTTGATCTCTTTAAAGTGACGAATTTTCTTTTGAGTTAATGGACTAACTTTAATCATGTTACGCTCCAAACTTCACACGTGGGTCGACTAAAGCAACACAAATATCTGAAATGATGTTACCAATGAGCAGTAACAACGCATTAATGGCGACAATACCCATAACAACAGGGTAATCACGCTCCATGATTGATTCGTAACCCAATAAGCCAATGCCATCAATATTGAAGATAACTTCAATCAGGAAGGCACCGGTCATGAAGAACAACAAAGAGTTACCAAAGTGACTCGCGATCGGAATTAAGCTGTTACGCAACGCGTGCTTACGAACTGCTTTTTTGAAAGGTAATCCTTTCGCAATTGCGGTGCGGATGTAATCTGAGGAAAGGTTTTCCATCAGGTTATTTTTCATTGTCATCGTCAGCGTGGCAAAATCACCAATGAGGTAACAGATCAAAGGCAACACCGCATGCCACATAATGTCTTTAGCGCGTTCAAAGAAGGTTTCGTAATCGTCGAAGTCATCGCCGACAAAGCCTCCCATCGGAAACCATTCCAAGTGATAACTAAATAACGTGATCAGCAATACACCCACCACATAACCTGGTAGCGCGTAGCCTACGAAAATGAGTACTGAAGAAGCGGAATCAAACACAGAACCGTGCTTGAGTGCCTTATAGTAACCAAGAGGAATCGAGATAAAATAACTAATAAAGAAGGTCATGCCGCCATAAAACAACGACACTGGCAAACGCTCTGCGATCATGTCCGAGACAGGCTCGTAGTAACGCGTCGACTCGCCAAGATCTAGCATTACCAAACGACTTAACCACTCGACGTACGCTTCCGTTACAGGTTTATCCAGGCCATAAAACGCATTCAGCTCCGCGATTTGATCGTCAGAAAGGGCCGTATTACCACCCGCAGACGTCATTGATGCGGCGCCATCTCCCTGAGACTGCATTTGTGACAACATGCGTTCAACAGGTCCGCCAGGCACGAAACGAGTGATAGCAAAGATGAGAATAGTTATCCCGAGAAACGTTGGGATAACCAACGCCAAACGGCGTAAAAAGTACGACAGCATATACAACTTGCTCCTTGTCTACTGTCCAGTTCAAACGGAGTGAAAGAGGATATTTTCCGCCCAAAATGGTGCATATTTATCTCGTAGTAACTAAAACTGTTGAAGCACACTCCCTGCGCCTCAAGAGCTAGACTTTTCTACTACTGCAATAATTTCAGCGTCATATTTATCTTGAATCCACATCAGCTTCAAGTGTTTGAAACCAAAACATGACAAACTTCCTTCGATGTCGAAAAACAGAAATGTTTTTGTAAAAAATTATAAAAAACCACAAAAATAATTCATACAGAATATCAATCTAGGCTGTTTAGAGCCAAAACCCTACATAAAAATGCACCCTACACACATAAATAGACACATAATCCAAGGTTATATTTGACCTAAAAATACGAGTGAGCCCTTTAACAGCAATGGGTATCATATTTTGATACCACCTAATAAGTTCGAGCTAACAAAGTATGGATTCGATATAAAACTCATCTCAGAACAATTCACTGGAAAAATATCTTTTTCCAGATTCAATTACCCACTAAAAAACCATAGGCAAGATAAGTCATTAAAGTTTATAAGAAACACAAAATACGGTGTTTTATTGAAATTTAATCTCGATTCATAAACCTTATTCGGTTTTTTATTCCGCCTTTTAAATAAAGCCTGGTTATTTACATCTTTTTTACATTTAAGCATCCCCGTTTACCACTGGTTTGACTTCCTTTTTTCATCTCGGTTATACATTGGCCGAACGTTAACGAAATATTAACGTCACATTTGGCCGCTATGCGGCCAGACATAGGAAATAATAATAATCGGAGCAACAAGGATGTATAAAAACACAACCGCTTTATCTGTTGCGATAAGCCTTGCTTTGGGGACAGCAGCAGTTGCAGCCCCAGCAACAGCACTGGCAGAAGAGCAGCAAGTTGAAAAACTTCAAAAGATGAAAGTTACTGGTTCGCGTATCTCCACGACGGATATGGAAGGTCCTTCACCAGTTACTGTTATTAATAGTAAAGACATTGAGTCTAAAGGCTTTAACAGCGCGCAAGACGTATTGAACAGTTTGACCCAAAACACAGGTGGTGTAATGGCTCAAACAGACTCTTTCTCGTTTACACCAGCAGCGCAGTCAGTCAACTTACGTGGCCTTGGCGCGTCACGCACATTGATTCTTATTGATGGCCGTCGTCTTCCTCAATACCCGCTAGCACAAGATGGTACATCTAACTTCCAAGATATCGGCCAAATCCCTGTCGCCGCTATTGAGCGTGTTGAAGTAATGACCGACTCAGGTTCTGCTATCTACGGCTCCGACGCAATCGGTGGTGTCGTAAACTTCATTTTAAAGAAAGACTTTGATGGCGTTTCTGTAAAAGTACGCGCGGGTGACGCGACGGATGGTGGTTACCAAAATGGTCGTTTAGACGTTGTAGCTGGCAAAAACTTTGACGACAAACGTATTCTCTTCGTTGGCCAATTTGCGGGCAACGAAATGCTAAAGCAATCTGACCGAGATGATTGGGCTGGCGATGACGGTTCTAGCCGTTCTCAGCTAAGTGGCTACTCTAGCTACGGTGCAAACTTTGAAGGCGCCAACGGAACACTTCTAACACCAGCTGATGCTGGTTCTTCCTGTAAAGAAGTCGTTGGTGATGCCGCGATTGAACGAGCGGATGGAAAGTGTGGTGTTAACCGCTCTGCATACCGAACATTAAAACCAGAAAACAAACAAGTAGACCTACTTTTACGTGGTGAAATGGACATTAACGACAATGTCACTGCCATGGCAGAAGCCCGTTTTGGCTACAAGTCTACAGAATCTGAATTCGAACCTAACCCTTACAGCGTTGAAGTTGATGCCACTCACTTCCGCGGCGAAGGCGAATACACTCGCCGTATGGTCGAATTTGGACCACGCGAAAGTAACACTGAAGCCGATTCTTTTGGCTTAACCTTAGGCTTGAACGGCCTGCTTGCTGATACGTATGATTGGGACCTATCCGCTGGTTACTCTGAGCAAAGCGTTGAAACAAGCAACCCAGCAATCTTCCTAACTCTCGACCAAGCTGTACAAAATGGTGATGTCGATCTTCTAGGGCCTATCTCTCAAGACGTTGTAGACAAATACAGCGGCACTTCAAGCAAAGAAGCTTACTCAAAGCTTTACTCTGTTAACGGCTCACTGGCTGGTGATTTGGTTGAACTTCCTGCAGGTATGTCTGGCTTTGCTGTTTATGGTGAATGGAACCGTACTGACTACAATGAGACGATTGATGCGACAACAGCAGCGGGTGGTTTCTCTGGTCTAGGTGGAACATCAGGCGGCGGTGACCGCGATCAGATTGGTCTTGGTGTTGAAGCTCTTATTCCTATCATTGAAGATTTAGAAATGACTGTCGCTGGTCGTTACGACCACTACTTCGACGACTCGGCAACTGGCGGCGCATTCACTCCTAAAGTAGCCCTAGCATACCGTCCTACTGACACCCTATTGCTACGTGGTAGCTACGGTCTAGGCTTCCGAGCTCCAGACTTGAAGCGACTATTTGGTGATCAAACTCGAGGCTTTGGTTCTGGTTTTGACCCTGTGCTTTGTGCCAACGCTGGTGGTAGCGGCCCACAAGATAAAGACAAGTACCCAGAGTGTGATACTCAGTACTTCGATACGCTTAATGGCCCTAACTCTGAGCTGAAAGAAGAAACAAGTACAAACATTAACTTGGGCCTAGCGTGGGAGCCTGTGGATGATCTTGGTGTAACTGTTGACTGGTACCACATCAAGATGGAAGACGTCGTAACAGCACCAACTTACCAAGACGTAATTAACGATCCAGGTAAATACCCAGGTACTGAAGTCGTTCGTAACCCAGATGGCACCATCAAGTCGGTATCCTATGGTCCAGTGAACCAGTCGTATGAAGAGCGTTCTGGTATTGACCTAGCGATCAAATACGCATACGACACTAATGAGTTCGGTTCATTTAACACGCGTGTTGCTGTAACGAAGATCTTGATTGCTGAATATCAAGAAAACGACAGCGAGCCTGTAACGGATGAAAGAGATTTCATGCCTGAATACACCGCAACGTTAAATCTTGGCTGGGCATATGAAGATGTCGCTATCAACCTATTTGGTAAATACCGCGACCGTATGTGTTCAAGCTACGCAAACCGTTACTACTTTGATGACTGTGATTCTGCTAAAAAAGCGGGTTACAAAGCAGAAATCGCTAGTATGACAACGTGGAACCTAACGGCTTCTTACCAATTCAACGAGAGTGGTCGTGTAACTCTTGGTGCTATCAACATGTTTGACAAAGTACCGCCTGCAGATCCTCTAAGCGATACCTCTCCATTCTATGCAACTGGGTATGACGATCCAATCGGACGTCAGCTATACGTCGAGGCATCATACGACTTCTAAAAAATATTTGGCGCGGGTTTTCCGCGCCCTTTTCGACTGACTAAAACACTGACAAGGATGCAACCATGAAATTCAAGGAATTTGGTCTCAGTGCCATAGCTGCAGCATTGCTTACTATCAGTAGTAGCTCTATAGCGGCCAACTCTGGTGCTGTCGTTTCCACACAAGCAAAAGCAAATCAATCTTCAGAAGCTTCGCAACAAAAAATCGACAATTATGCCGAAAGTACTGAAGGCATGTTGGCAGAATACAAAGGCTTACTACGTCAAATCGACAGCATGAAAGTCTACAACGAGCAAATTAACCGTATGGTTCAATCACAGCAAGGTGAATTGGACTCATTAAATAACCAAATTGCTCAGATCGATCAAACGGCAACAGAAGTAGTGCCACTAACACTTAAAATGATCGATGCACTCGATGAGTTTGTGACTCTCGATCTGCCTTTCCAGAAAAAAGAACGTAATAAACGTGTCCAAGAACTGCGTCGTCTCATGGATCGCGCCGACGTAACGACTTCTGAGAAATTCCGTAAAGTGATGGAAGCCTACCAAATTGAAGAAGGCTTCTCTCGCTCAATTGAATCTTACAAAGCTAGCCTAGATAGAAATGGGGAAACCGTGACTTACGACTTCCTACGTATTGGTCGCACGGCGCTTTTATTCCAATCTCCAGACGGTGGTGAGACAGGTATGTGGAACCAACAAACACGTCAATGGGAAACATTACCGGAAAGCTACCGCATAGCGGTACAGCAAGGCCTTCGTATCGCGAAGAAGCAAGCGCCACCAGCGCTAATCAAATTGCCTGTATATGCTGGGGAGGAATAAGAGATGAAAGGATTCAAAACTCTAGCCGCTGGCCTACTAGCGAGCTTATTTATGGTTTCTGGCGTACAAGCAGAAGCGCCTAAAAACTTATCTGAACTACTTAAAAACGTAAAATCAGAAAGCATCGTTGAGTCGAAAGAGAACAAAGCCCGTGAAGCTGAGTTCAAGAACAATCGCGATAAGCAAGCGGTATTATTGCAACAAGCTCGCGAAGAGTTAGCTGCGCAGCAAGCACTGGGCGATCAACTTAAAGCAACATTTGATGAAAACGATAAGCAGCTAACTGAACTAACAGAAACCCTACGTGTTCGCTCTGGTACTTTGGGCGAAATGTTTGGTGTGGTCCGCCAGTATGCGGGCGAGTTTAAGGGCTTATTTGCAGCCTCTCAAAACGCTGTTCAGTTCCCAGAGCGTGACGCTCTACTAACGAAACTGGCTGAAAGCAAAGAACTGCCATCAACACAAGAGCTAGAAGCATTCTGGCATACCATTCTTCAACAAGTGGTTGCCTCAGGCGAGACAGCAACAACCCAAGCAACGGTTGTTTATGGCGAAGGTAAAGAAGCGGTTCGCGATGTTACTCTTGTCGGTGAATTTAACGCGATTGCCGATGGTAAGTACGTTACTTATGTACCTCAAACAGGTAAGTTCGAAGAACTCTCTCGACAACCTCGCACCAATATTACACGTCATGTTGCGGGCTTTGAGTCAGCGTCAAACAGCTATGAGCCACTGTTTATTGACCCATCCCGTGGTGTAATTCTGTCTCTACTTGTACAAAGCCCTACCGTTCAAGAACGTATTGATCAAGGTGGCATTGTAGGTTACGTCATCCTTGGTATGGGTGCAGTTGGCGCTATCATTGCTCTAGTTTGCTTCCTACGCCTTCAAGTGATTGGCGGTAAAATGCGTAAGCAAGCGAAATCAGAAACCGTGATTCCTGGTAACCCTCTGGGTGAAGTTATCCAAGCTTACCAAGAACACAAAGGTGACAACCTTGAAGATCTTGAAGCGAAACTGGACGAAATCATCCTACGTAACGCACCGAGCATTGAACGCTTTATCAGCTCAATCAAACTGTTCGCTTCTGTAGCACCACTTCTAGGTCTACTGGGTACGGTTATGGGTATGATCGGTACGTTCCAAGCAATCACACTATTTGGTACAGGTGATCCTAAGCTAATGGCTGGCGGTATCTCTGAAGCTCTTGTTACAACCATGCTAGGTCTGGTTGTCGCAATTCCATTGCTGTTCCTTTACACCATCGTACACAGTAAAGGTCGTCGTTTGGTTCAAACTCTTGAAGAACAGAGTGCAGGCTTCATCGCTCGCTATCAGGAAAAACTACATAAAGCCGAAAGCTAAGGAGGCGTTATGTGGTGGTTAGTTGGAGAACTTGAATCAATTAGGCGCTTCTTGGGAATGGGTGGCGATGTACTCGTCGCCATCTTCATCCTCAGCTTTATGCTGTGGGCAGTATTGTTAGAACGTTGGTTCTATTTTGCTGCCGTCGCTCCAAAAGCCATGAAAAAAGCCGTTGGCTCATGGCAGGAGCGCTCAGAGCACCAGAGCTGGAACGCTAAGATGATCCGACAAGAAATTGTTTCTCGTCAGGACATTGAGAATAAAAAGGGCCTGCCAATCGTGAAAGTATTGATTGCGCTTTGTCCCTTACTGGGTTTGCTCGGCACCGTTGTTGGCATGATCCAAGTATTCGACATCTTAGCGGTAACAGGAACAGGAAGCCCTCGAGCAATGGCCTCGGGGATCTCAAAGGCAACAATCCCAACTTTAGCCGGGATGGTGGCTTCTCTATCAGGACTGTTCTTTAGTTCACGTCTTGATCATTTAGCCAAAGTCACAACGCAAAAGCTGGAAGATAAGCTAAAGCATATTGCCTGAGTAAATGGAATTAGAGGTATAGGTCATGAAAAGACGCTATAGCAGTGATAGCAGTGATGAAACCGCTATCGATATGACACCGATGCTCGACATCGTATTCATCATGTTGATCTTCTTTATCGTAACAACATCGTTCGTAAAAGAAGCTGGTCTAGAAGTAAACCGCCCGACGGCAAGCTCTGCGCAAACCGTGAAAAAAGGTAACATAATGGTCGCAGTTGGTGCGGCGGGTGATGTTTGGGTTGATAAACGCCGCATCGAAGTGGACGCGGTTCGCGCGAATATTGAACGTCTTCGTGCAGAAAGCCCTGATGGCGCAGTTGTTATCCAAGCCGACACAGAAGCAAATGCTGGCGTAGTCGTGAAGGTTATGGACCAGATCAAAATGGCAGGTGTAGAAAGCATCTCCATTGCCGCAACCAATAAGGATTAAGCTTATGCGGTATCTGGCCTCAATTGCACTGGCGCTCATTGTCTCCCTCGGGTTGTTCTGGGGGATGGACAAGCTAGTAAACAAAGAGCGCCACGAGTTAGTGTCGAATGATGACCTGCGTATGGTCGAGTTTATTCGCATTAAACCAGACGAAAAAATACAGGAGAAAAAACGCGAACTTCCAAAGCCACCACCGCCTAAGCGTCCGCCGCCGCCGCCAGAAATGAAAGTGACAGCGACAGTAAAACCGGTGATGGAGCAGACCCCAATGGATATGCCAAAGCTTGACCTACCCGTAAATGTTACAGGTGGTTCGGTGCTTGGACATTATAGCCAGGGTGGAGGTGCGCAACTCGCGGGTAGCGGAGGTCCAACACCTCTAGCGACATTCCAACCTCAAATGCCTAGGAAGGCTGCGAAAGCAGGAATAGAAAAAGGGGTCGTCTTATTAGAGTTTACTGTCAACGCACGTGGTGCCGTAGAGGACATCAAAGTTCTTAAAGAGCAACCACGACGCTTAGGCCTCGGTCGAGCGGCAAGAAAAACAGTCTCTAAATGGACATTTAAACCAAAATTGGTTGACGGGAAACCTGTTAGCTCGCGCCTATCGCAAGAAATAGAGTTCTCAACCAATTAAGGAGTCACGATGAAAAGTTTATGGAAAAGCAAAGTGGCTTCTTTAATTCTCTTCGCAGGAGTGGCAATGACCGCTCCTACGATGGCAAAAGAAGCTCCTCAGTTATCAGATCGGACATTTCGAACCGTTAACAAAGTGCAAGAGTTGATCGCAACTGAAAAATATTCAGCAGCGAAAGAAAAACTAGCAAGCGCTTTAGAAAGCACAAGTTCGAAAAAATACGACCGAGCAGTTTTACTTCAGCAGACTGGCTTTTTGTATTCGCTACAAGACAATTATGTGCAAGCAGCAAAATACTTTGCCGAAGCATTACAGCTCGACGCACTTCCCGTTCCTGTTGCTCAACAAGTTCGCTACAGCTTGGCTCAGCTTTACCTAGCTGAAGAAAAGTATACGTTGTCTGTAAAAACGATGAAGGAATGGTTCAAGGTTGCAGAAACAACCAAAGAGAAGCCTCAAGCTCATGCTTATATCACGTTAGCGAGCGCTTATGTTCAGTTGGAAGATTACAAAAATGCAATCCCGCCAACCAAAAAAGCCATCGCGATGAGCAAGAGCCCAAGTGAGTCTTGGTACTTAATTCTCGTTGCATCTCACTACGAGTTAGGCCAGCTGAAAAGCGTTGCCAGTGTACTCAAAACTCTGACTTCAAAGTACCCTCAGAAAAAGCGTTACTGGATGCAACTTTCTGGTGTCTACATGGAGCTAGGTCAAGAGCGCAACTCTCTAGCCACCCTAGAAATGGTTTACAAAATGGGGAAACTAGAAGGAGAGAAGGAATATTTACGCTTTGTAAACTTCTTGGCTTATCAAGGTATTCCATATAAAGCAGCCAAAACTCTTGAAAAGGAAATGGCAGCTGGAAACATTGAAAAGACGAAGGAAAACTATGACCGCCTAGCCAGTTTCTGGCAGCAAGCTAAAGAGCTAGATAAATCAATTCTCGCTTATAAAAAGTCATATAACCTCGCTCCTTCTGCTAAAACGCAAATTCAGATTGCTCGCTTAATGATACAAGACAAGCAGTATTCTGAAGCAACTCGTTTTGTAGAAAGCGCGGCATCCAGTGCCTCTAAAGAGCAAAAGGCAGAACTTGAATACATTCGCGGGATGGCCTATTTCGAGCTTAAGCAACCACAAAAGGCCTTGCAGGCGATGAAAGGCGCTGCTCAATCGCCAAAATTCAGGTCAACCGTTAGCCCTTGGATAAATTTCCTAGAGTCTCAAGGATAATTCGAAGATTAAGTGTGAGTCAGTCGCACGCCTGGGGAAGTGAAAGCTTCCCCTTTTTTCCGTTTTATCTTTATTAACCCCTATTTTTAACCAGAGTCACTCACGCAAGCCAAATCGGGACTCTAAACCTAAAATCAGCACACTAAACGGTTGTAGAAATGGTTTTAATAACAGAGTGCGCGGATGGTAAGTCCTGTACCACGCTCCTTCTTCGCTGTTTAGGAACACTCTGGCGTAAGTAACTATTTCATCTGGGACGATCACAGACAGAAAGATCAACTGGTAACAAAATAGAGATCATGATACTCTTCGCCTCCATTTTTCTGGCGGGATTATCACCAACATCCACCCCTTTGGTGGTTGATTTCTCAATGCCAGTGCTATCGTTATAAGAATGTCGAACTTTCCTTCGGCACTCAATCAATCCAATCAAAAGTGGAACAGTACAATGGGCAAAGGTACTCTCTATATCGTATCTGCACCTAGCGGCGCAGGTAAATCTAGCTTGATCTCAGCGATGTTGGAACGCAACCCAACCTACGCAATGAAAGTGTCTGTGTCTCACACCACGCGCAACATGCGACCTGGTGAAGAAAATGGTGTCCACTACCATTTTGTAGCGAAAGATGAGTTTGAAGCCCTGATCGCTAAAGGTGACTTCCTAGAATACGCAGAAGTGTTTGGTAATTATTACGGCACATCTCGTGTATGGATTGAAGAAACACTAAATAAAGGTATCGACGTTTTTCTAGATATCGACTGGCAAGGCGCACGCCAAATCCGTGAACAAATGCCAGAAGCCAAAAGCATCTTCATCCTGCCACCATCAAACGGTGAGTTAGAGCGTCGCTTGAACACTCGTGGTCAAGATAGCGATGAAGTGATCGCAAAGCGTATGGCTGAAGCCAAGTCGGAAATCTCTCATTACAACGAGTACGACTACGTGATCGTAAACGACGATTTTGATACCGCTTTGATGGATTTTAAAGCTATCTTGCGTGCTGAAAGATTGAAGGAAGAAAAGCAAGCTGCTAAATATAAAGGTATGCTTGACGCGTTGTTAGCAGAGTAACTTCAAAAAAGTCACGCTGTAAAACATAAAGAATTTCCCGTTTTTTGCCCAGTGCGAAAAACACAATAAACTACCTGAGAAAGTCCACAAACGGTGGCTTGTCTAATTGCTAGTAAATAAAGTAGTTAGGTTGTATACTTTCTCGTCATTCTAAAATTTTAGTTAACTATTTGGAGTCCTCATGGCACGCGTAACTGTTCAAGACGCTGTTGAAAAAGTTGGCAACCGTTTCGACCTAGTACTGATTGCGGCTCGCCGCGCTCGTCAAATGCAAACTGGCGGTAAAGATGCACTAGTGCCAGAAGAGAACGATAAGCCAACGGTTATCGCTCTACGCGAAATCGAAGAAGGTTTAATTACTAAAGAAGTTCTAGACGCTCGTGAACGTCAAGAACAGCAAGAGCAAGAAGCGGCAGAGCTAGCGGCAGTAAGCAGCATCGCTCACAACCGTTAATTCTGACTTTAGAATTCAACAACCTCCCGGGCCTATAATTTGTATCTATTCGATAGCCTCAAAGACGTTGCCCAAGAATACCTAACAGAGCCTCAGATTGAGGCTCTGCGTCAATCTTATGTGGTAGCGAGAGATGCCCATGAAGGGCAAACCCGCTCTAGCGGTGAACCATACATCATCCACCCTGTCGCTGTGGCTCGTATCTTGGCCGAAATGCGCCTTGATATCGAAACCCTCCAAGCTGCTTTGCTGCATGACGTCATTGAAGACTGTGATGTAACTAAAGAAGATCTCGAAGAGAAATTCGGCAACACTGTCGCAGAATTGGTTGATGGTGTATCTAAACTGGACAAACTCAAATTCCGCGATAGGAAAGAGGCTCAGGCTGAGAACTTTCGTAAGATGGTTCTGGCCATGGTGCAAGATATCCGCGTCATTCTGATCAAACTGGCTGACCGCACGCACAACATGCGTACGCTTGGCGCGCTTCGACCAGATAAAAAGCGTCGTATTGCTCGTGAAACGTTAGAAATTTACGCGCCCCTCGCTCATCGTCTTGGTATTCACAATATCAAAACCGAACTCGAAGAGTTGGGCTTTGAGGCGCTATATCCCAACCGCTACCGCGTACTGAAAGAAGTGGTTAAAGCCGCACGTGGTAATCGTAAAGAGATGATCCAACGCATTCACAGCGAAATAGAAGGCCGTCTGCAAGATTTTGGCTTGAATGCTCGCGTCGTTGGTCGTGAGAAAAACCTGTTCTCTATCTACAACAAGATGAAAACCAAAGAACAGCGCTTTCACACCATCATGGATATCTATGCGTTCCGAGTCGTTGTTGATACCGCTGATACTTGTTATCGCGTTTTAGGCCAAGTACACAGCTTGTATAAGCCACGTCCTGGTCGCATGAAAGATTACATCGCGGTACCAAAGGCGAACGGCTATCAATCGCTACACACTTCCATGGTTGGCCCACACGGCGTACCTGTTGAAGTTCAGATCCGTACTGAAGATATGGATCAAATGGCGGACAAAGGTGTCGCGGCACACTGGTCTTACAAAGACAAAGGCGACAAGTCTGGTACCACTGCGCAAGTGAAAGCTCAGCGTTGGATGCAAAGCCTGTTAGAGCTACAACAAAGCGCGGGTAACTCATTCGAATTCATTGAAAACGTAAAATCCGATCTTTTCCCAGATGAGATTTACGTCTTCACACCAAAAGGTCGTATCGTTGAACTACCTTTAGGCGCAACGGCTGTCGACTTTGCCTATGCCGTACATACCGATGTAGGCAACTCTTGTGTTGGTGCTCGTGTTGATCGTAACCCTTACCCATTGAGTAAGGCATTGAAAAACGGTCAGACAGTGGAAATTATCAGTGCCCCTGGTGCGCGTCCGAATGCGGCATGGCTGAACTATGTCGTGACTTCTCGTGCCCGCACTAAGATTCGACAAGTACTGAAAACGATGCGTCGTGAAGAGTCGATTACTTTAGGTCGTCGCCTACTTAATCACGCACTTGGCCGTCACTCGATTGATTCAATTTATCCAGAAAATATCCAAGAAGTCTTGAATGATCTTCGCCTAGAAAGCATCGATGATTTATTGGCTGCTATTGGATTGGGTGAGTTGATGAGCATTGTGATCGCACGTCGTCTCCTTGGTGACACCGAAGAGCTCACGACAACAAGTTCAATCCCAACGGACTCGAAGAAGAAGCTTCCGATTCGTGGCGCAGAAGGCTTATTGCTGACGTTTGCAAATTGTTGTCATCCTATCCCAGATGATCACATTATTGCTCACGTATCGCCTGGTCGTGGTTTGGTTGTTCACCGAGAAACATGTCCAAACGTTCGTGGTTATCAGAAAGAGCCAGACCGTTATATGGCTGTCGCTTGGTCTGAAGACTACGATAAAGAGTTCATTGCTGAACTTAAAGTCGACATGCTTAACAACCAAGGTGCTCTTGCAGAACTGACCAACGTGATCTCGAAAACAGGATCAAACATTCATGGCCTTTCAACGGAAGAACGTGATGGTCGTCTATACACTGTGACTGTGCTGTTGACGACGAAAGATCGTGTCCACCTTGCTGGTATCATGCGTAAGATTAAGGCAATGCCTCAAGCAACCCGAGTCAGACGCAGAAAGAACTAACCTCTATCGCCACCTACTCTGTTAGGTGGCGATTTTTTATACCTCAATAAATATGAACCTAGAACGTTACAACCGTATTCACCAAGTCCTAAAAACTCGCCAAACTGATCTGACACTTTGTCTCGAAGAAGTACATAAGCCAAACAACGTCTCTGCTGTGATCCGCACCGCTGACGCGACAGGCTTACACAAAGTTCACGCAATTTGGCCAGACAAAATGCGTACGCTGAGCCATACCTCAGCTGGCGCGCGTAACTGGGTTGAAGTGGATACTCACGATTCGATTGAAACTGCGATTACCGAACTCAAAGCGCAAGGTATGCAGGTTTTGGTGACCAATCTTTCGGACACCGCCGTCGATTTTCGCGAGATCGACTACACCAGACCAACGGCAATCATTTTAGGCAGTGAAAAAGTTGGCGCTTCAGAGCAAGCCAAACAGCTTGCCGATCAAGACATTATTATCCCAATGGTGGGCATGGTGCAGTCACTAAACGTATCGGTTGCCAGTGCCGTAATTTTGTATGAAGCGCAACGTCAACGTGAAGCCGCAGGCATGTACGACCGAGAAGAAAGCGCTCTGCCTAAAGAGACAATCAACCGTATTCTCTTTGAACGTGGTCACCCAGTGCTGGCAAAGGTCGCGAAACGAAAAGGGCTCGTTTACCCACCACTCGATGAAGAAGGTCAAATCATCGCCGATGACGCGTGGTGGCAAGAGATGCAAAGCAAGTAACAGACTTTCGTCATCCTGAACGGCGGCGAAGGAGCGTGGTTCAGGATCTAATTCTCAAATATACAGATGCTGATAGTGTTAACTTCAGCGACATACTTGTTGGAAATAGAATCCTGATGTCGCTAAAGCTCCTCGGAATGATAGGTTATCAGTCAAATCATGACACTAACTAAAGCATGACTATTTTTTCCTGTACAAAAACACAGCTCCATGGTTAACATACTGCTATGTTAACCATTTTCTTGAGCCCTCTATGTCCGCCCAAATGTTATCTGCCGTCCCATTAACCTCCCTTTCTGGAGTTGGCGCGAAAGTCGCAGAAAAACTCGCCAAAGTTGGCTTACATAGCGTTCAAGATTTGCTGTTTCACCTTCCGTTACGCTACGAAGATCGTACTCGTATTTACCCTATTGCCAAACTGCATGCTGGCCTTTGGGCGGCAGTGCAAGGTAAGGTCATGGCAGTCGACACCATCTTCGGTAAGCGCAAAATGCTAACGGTAAAAATCAGCGACGGTAATGGCACTATCACGCTGCGCTTTTTCAACTTTACCGCAGCCATGAAGAACAATTTCACGCAAGGTAAGTTAGTACATGCTTACGGTGAAATTAAGCGCGGTGGCATGGGTTTGGAAATTGTTCATCCTGACTACAAGTTTTACGTCAGCGAGCAAAAGCCCGATGTAGAACAGAGCTTAACCCCTGTTTATCCCACCACCGATGGTTTACGCCAAATCACATTACGCAACCTTACCGAACAAGCTTTAGCCCTGCTTGATAAAACCGCAGTGCAGGAATTACTTCCAGCGGGGTTGTATGACCATCAAATCACGATGTCGCAAGCGCTGCACACCATTCATCGCCCACCACCAACCATTAATTTAGATGAGTTTGACGAAGGCAAACATCCTGCCCAAATCCGCTTGATCATGGAAGAATTGCTCGCACAAAACTTATCGATGCTGGCGGTGCGTAGCAAAGGTCAGAAGGATTCAGCGCTACCTCTCGGTCCTTGTCATAAACTAAAAACGCAGCTTTTAGCCCAACTGCCTTTCTCTCCTACAAACGCTCAAACCCGAGTAGTACAAGAGATTGAAGCCGATCTAGAAAAACCGCACCCAATGATGCGATTAGTGCAAGGCGATGTTGGTTCGGGGAAAACATTGGTTGCCGCTTTGGCCGCTGTTAGAGCCATTGAGCATGGCCATCAGGTGGCACTCATGGCGCCAACCGAACTATTGGCCGAGCAACACGCTATCAACTTCGCAAACTGGTTTGAAACAATGGGCATTCAAGTCGGTTGGTTAGCGGGCAAACTCAAAGGTAAGGCAAAGGAAGCCGAGTTGGCTCGTATTGCCAGTGGTGAAGCACAAATGGTAGTGGGTACTCACGCGCTATTCCAAGAGCACGTTGAATTTCATCACCTTGCTTTGGTCATCATTGATGAACAGCACCGCTTCGGTGTCCATCAGCGATTAGAATTGCGTGAAAAAGGCGCAAAACAAGGCGCCTATCCACATCAGTTGATCATGACGGCGACGCCTATTCCTCGCACCTTAGCCATGACCGCTTACGCCGATCTGGAAACTTCCGTGATTGACGAGCTACCACCAGGTCGAACACCAATCCAGACTGTCGCGATTCCAGACACCAAACGCAATGATATCGTCGAACGTGTCCGAAATGCCTGCTTAAACGAAGGCAAGCAGGCATATTGGGTTTGTACCCTGATTGATGAGTCGGAAGTATTAGAAGCGCAAGCCGCGGCAGATACCGCAGAAGAGCTTCAACGTAAACTGCCGGACGTAAAAGTTGGTCTAGTGCACGGACGAATGAAGCCGGCAGAGAAACAAGCGGTGATGCAAGATTTCAAAGACAATAAACTGCATTTGCTGGTCGCAACGACAGTGATTGAAGTTGGTGTGGATGTGCCAAACTCTAGCTTGATGATCATAGAAAACCCTGAACGTCTTGGTTTGGCACAATTACACCAGTTAAGAGGTCGCGTGGGCCGAGGTTCCGTTGCTAGCCATTGTGTGCTGCTGTACCACTCTCCGCTGTCAAAAACCGCGCAAAAACGTCTCGGAGTACTACGTGAAAGTAACGATGGCTTCGTCATTGCGCAGAAAGACCTAGAAATTCGCGGCCCTGGAGAACTATTGGGTACAAAGCAGACAGGTCTTGCTGATTTCAAAATCGCAGACTTAGTTCGAGATCAACGCCTGATTCCCGAAGTTCAGCGTATTGCGCGTCATATTCATGACAATTACCCGACTAACGCAACAGCGATTATCGATCGCTGGTTGGGTGAGCGGGATATTTACTCCAAAGCGTAACGATTGAAAGCGAGCCAAATGGCTCGTTTTTTAATACGCCAAAAGCAAACGTTTGCTTTTTGAGTAAATCTCTCTATAATCGCGCACAAATTTTTAAGTGTGTTAGATCACACTCCACCAACCTGAGTTGACTCTGATTAACAGCAATCACAGGTAACGACGTCAACTCCACCCTGCTCTCCCATTCAGCGAGAACTAGGGAAATATTGCGACTAGCGAGACAAACAATGACAACTTCAAACCGATCTTCGGAACTGGTCTATCAACTCAACGATCGACCACCTTTGCCTCAAACCATTTTTGCCGCACTTCAGCACTTATTCGCGATGTTCGTCGCGGTTATCACTCCGTCACTGATCATCTGTCAGTCTTTGGGTGTACCAGCAGACCAAACGAATACCATCATCAGCATGTCTTTGTTTGCGTCAGGCGTGTCTTCGTTTATTCAAATTCGCACCGTTGGCCCAATTGGCTCTGGTTTGCTCTCTGTTCAAGGCACCAGCTTTAACTTTTTAGGTCCTATTATTGGTGCAGGCCTATCGCTGAAAGCCGGTGGAGCAGACATCAGTACCATGATGGCTGCCATTTTTGGTACGATTTTAGTCGCATCATTTGCAGAAATTTTTCTATCTCGCGTGTTGGAGCATGCCCGCCGAATCATCACTCCGCTTGTTTCAGGCATCGTCGTCACTCTTATCGGTCTCACACTGATTCAAGTCGGCTTAGTATCAATGGGCGGTGGCTACGCAGCATTAAATGAAGGAACCTTCGGCAGCTTAGACAAACTTGCTCTGGCTGGGACGGTACTTGGATTAATTGTGATTTTAAACCGCTCGAAAAACCCATACATCCGTGTGGCTTCAATCGTGATTGCGATGCTAGTGGGCTACATCATGGCGTATTTTATGGGGATGGTAGATACTTCTCAGCTAGGCGCAACCGAGATCGTAGCACTGCCCGTACCAATGCAATATGGCTTATCGTTTGACTGGTCTCTGTTCATTCCGCTGGTACTGATTTTCTTTATTACCGCACTAGAAGCCATCGGTGATATTACCGCAACATCTGAAGTGTCTGGTGAGCCAGTAAAAGGCCCAGTGTACATGAAACGCATTAAGGGCGGTGTGTTAGCAGACGGCTTAAACTCTGCAATCGCAGCCGTTTTCAACAGCTTCCCGAACTCAACGTTTAGCCAGAATAACGGCATCATCATGCTAACAGGAGTCGCGAGCCGCTACGTGGGTTACTTTATTTCTGGCATGTTAGTGATTCTTGGCTTGTTTCCTGGCGTCGCTAGCTTTGTTCAGCTGATTCCTGAGCCAGTACTTGGCGGCGCAACGATTGTCATGTTTGGTACGATTGCTGCCGCTGGTGTGCGTATTATCTCTCGTGTTGAGCTCGATCGCCGCGCAATTCTGATCATGGCCTTATCCTTCTCAATGGGACTTGGTATCGCACAAAAACCAGAGATCCTGCAATTTATGCCAGAATTTATTAAGAGTATTTTCTCAACTGGTGTTGCAGCTGGTGGCATCACAGCGATCATTTTAAATCTACTTCTGCCAGAGAAACTGGAAGACGAAGATGAACTTCCTCAGGAAGTGAAAGAGTCTTAAGATTATTGAGAATAAGAAAAGCCCAACCTATTTAGGTTGGGCTTTTTGTTTTAAAGGGTGCGGGCCATCGACTTACTTGGTAGGAAAGCTGATTTGAGCGATTAAACCGCCTTCACTGCGATTACGCATCACCACAGAACCTGAATGCTGGCTGATTATACGCTTCACAATCGCCAACCCGAGCCCAGTGCCTTCACTACCGCGAGCTGTGTCACCACGCGTAAAGGGTTCAAATAACCTTGCGATTTGAGAATGCTCGATACCCGGTCCATTGTCCTCTACTGAAATCCACACTAGCTGCTTATCTGCTGTCACACCAGTGCTGATTTTGACCCAGCCATTGCCATAACGTAGCGCATTCACAACTAAATTACTGATCGCCCGCTTAATCGCAATCGCGCTTCCTTTGGCTGGCGGCAAGTTAAGATTAAGATCTGTTTCAATTTCAACCTCATAACCACCTTCAGAACTGGCGACGTCACTGGCAATCGTACTGATATCAACCGCTTCAAACGATTCTTGGTTCACCGGTTTGAGGTAATCCATAAACTGACTGATGATCTCATTACATTCTTCCGTATCGCTAATGATCCCCTCCGCAAGATAGCTGTCCTCAGGAGACATCATTTCTGTCGCTAGGCGAATACGCGTCAGAGGCGTTCGTAAGTCATGGCTAATCCCCGCCATTAATAAGGCTCGGTCTTCTTCTAGCTCTTGAATACCTTTCGACATTTGATTAAAGGCTCGAGTTACAGAGCGAATCTCCGATGCGCCTTTCTCTGCTAAGGGGGGCGGGATCTCACCTCGACCGACGTCTTTCGCGGCTCTCTCTAAAGCCAAAAGTGGACGGTTTTGCAAACGAATAAACAACCAACCACCAGCAATGATCAGCAGCGCCATAATCAAGCTGTTACGAAACAGCGGTGCAAAATCTTCTTCTTGCAGCTCAGATAACGGAATACGAATGATGGAGTTCGGCAATTTTTCGATGTGCATCCACAAAATGTAACTTTCATCGCCAAGCAATAAGCGTACTTCTGTAGGCGAACCCAGCTCTTGGCTCATTTCTTCAGACATCAAATCAATCGACATTGCGTGATGAAATTCAATCGCCTTATCGCTGTCGAGACTATGAACCGTCACCCCTAATCTTTCTAACAATTGACGCCTTAACGGTGCATCAGACTTTAAAGGTCCTTCATCATCAAGCACCAAATTGAGCTCATGGGCGAGAATTTTATTGAACTGCTGCAAACTCGGCATCAACGCGTAGTTAAAAACGGCGTAGTAAGAGAAAACTTGGCTCGCGAGAAGCAAAGAGATGAACAGCAGAATAGATTGTGTCAATGAACTTCGGATGCGCATGGAACGTTCCTAGTGGTCCTAACCGCGAAATTTCAGCCTTCAAAAGGAAGGAAATGAAGGCTGAAGTTGCTATAGCCAAGTGTTGGCTATGGAGTGAAGAGATTACACCTCTTTGCCGTCTGGGACGAAAACATAACCTAGGCCCCACACGGTTTGAATGTAGCGCGGCTTGCTCGGATCGTCTTCTAACATGCGACGTAAACGTGAGATTTGTACGTCAATAGAACGTTCCATTGCAGAATATTCACGGCCACGCGCCATGTTCATCAATTTGTCTCGTGACATTGGCTCACGTGCATTCATCACGAGCGCCTTTAGAACAGCAAACTCTCCAGAGGTGAGTGGCATTGCCTCATCACCGCGGAACATCTCGCGAGTGCCTAGATTGAGCCGGAATTCCCCGAACTCCACCACTTTTTCTTCCGTGCTTGGTGCACCCGGCAACTCTACGGTTTGGCGTCGTAATACGGCCTTGATGCGAGCCAATAATTCGCGTGGGTTAAACGGTTTTGGCAAATAATCATCCGCCCCTACCTCAAGACCTACGATGCGGTCCACTTCATCACCTTTCGCGGTGAGCATTAAGATTGGCAACATATTGTTCGCGTGGCGTAGACGACGACAAATTGACAAACCGTCTTCACCTGGCAACATTAGGTCCAGCACCATTAAGTGAAAGTTTTCGCGCGTTAGTAGGCGATCCATCTGTTCGCCATTGGCGACACTTCGTACCTGAAAACCTTGCTCAGAAAGGTAACGCTCCAATAGAGCACGTAAACGAGCATCGTCATCAACCACTAAAATTTTATGATTTTCTTGCATTGAAACATCCTTTCAGAAGCGTCTATTGTCGAAAATGTATCACTGTTTTTCCTAACGTGCTCAAGCAAATTGTTACTCTTTTTATCTTAAGCGCTTTATTCTCTCTCTAGCAGGTATTTTCAGCACCTACTATTGACCATAATTCCATTCCAGTTCACGTTTGGCCTCAAGCAGCTCTTGCTGTGCCTCAGCCAGCTTGTGACGTTTTTTCTCAATTTTGTCTGCTTTCCCTGAATGCTGAGCTTCGACTAATTCTTCCTCTCGCTCCTCAACTTCTTTAGTCTTTTCTTCCACTTCTGCTTGCAGCTCTTGGCGCAGCTCACCTTCCGAGCATTCATTCTGGATAGCGGAAAGTGCTTGCTCCAAGCCTTTAATGCGATGCTCATTACCTTGCGCTTTTGCATACTCAAGCTGCTGCTCTACCGCTAACTCTTTAGCGTCACAGCCTTTCACTTCATCTTGAGCAAAAACTGAAAGTGAGAAACCTATTGTTAGTGCAGCACTACACATGACTGCTTTGTTCATTTTACTTCTCCGAGAAAGGCACCATGCCTTTATACCAAATATTCTGACGTTGAGACCCAAGTCACTTCTAGTGAACTTCATGAGACTTGAATCGGTGATAAAGCCTCAGTCTTCCGAGGCCGGTTGAGTGTATTCAATTGAGTTGATGAACCACTCTTTTTCACCTTCTGGGGTGCGTACCGTGAACTCTTCATCCACTTGTTTTTTCAACATCGCTCGCGCCATAGGTGAATCGATAGAGATGTAGTCTTTCGCATCGCCATAAATCTCTTCAGGCCCGACAATACGAAACTTTTTCACTTCTCCTGCCTCATTTTCTATTTCCACCCATGCACCAAAAAAGACTTTGCCTTCTTGTTGCGGAGAATAGTCAACGATCGTGACTTCTGGCAGGAATTTACGAAGGAAGCGGACACGACGGTCGATCTGACGGAGTAAACGTTTATTGAAGGTGTAATCCGCATTTTCTGAGCGATCGCCCAGGCTCGCAGCCCAAGTGACGATCTTGGTGATTTCCGGACGCTTTTCATTCCAAAGGTAATCATGCTCTTGTTTGAGTTTGTTGTAACCTTCTCGTGTAATCAGCTTAGTTTTCAAATTAACTCCTATCTCAACTAAAAAATGCTGCTCTTTGGCAGCATTAAGGAGATGATATACCCAAAGATCCAATGTTGTTCAGGCTTTGGGTATCAAGGTGATAAGGCGGCCAGAGTGTTACTTTTCGTAATCCGGTTTTTGCGTCACGATGTAATTCGTATCACTCGAAACAACCGCGCCATGTTTTAGGAAGTTTTTACCTAAAATCATGCTGTAATGGAAGCGACCTCGGTCCTGTAAGTTGACTCGGATCTTCTTCTCTAATTCGCCAAGCTTAACATGCATTTCAACCACAGGGCGTACGTTCGCTTTCTCACCTTTCTTCGCTTTAATACGCATGACATCAACAACAGGCTTAGTAAACGCCTGTTTCATGCCAAGATCGTTCTCATAGGTAAAGCTCACCATGTCTTTGCCGTCTTTCTTAAACTGCTTGATGTTCTTAGCATTGATTGAGCTTACATCTGCACCCGTGTCTAACTTCACAGGGAAAGACATCCCCTCAACTTCCGCCACTTCGATGTGGCCAGCTTTGAAAAGTGGCCTTGCATCTAGTAGATGGTCTGCGCGAGTGTTCAGCAACACACCACCCTTGGCTATGTCATGACCAAAGACGAAAAAGGGTTGAGTGTCACCCTCATCAAGCACATCGAGCGCAAACTTCATTGATGTGTCTTTCCTACCGAGAAGAAAGTCTCCTTCAACAACAGGGCGCACCGCGCTGCCAACCTTGAGCTTTTTCAACACTGGTTTGGTGATTTTTTCTTCTTTCCCCTCATCGTTCATTAAATAAAACGTGACGGACTCATCCTTACCTTTTTCTGTTACTTCAAACCCATTTACACGCAGTAATGGCGTTTTCACAGTAAAAGTGGGGTAAGCAGGGACGGTATAACCATCAATGGTGACCTGTTCTTCTGGTGAAACGACAAGAGGTTTTGATTTGAGTGCGCTTTTGAACGTTTTTTCTACGCCACCCAATAGATTTTCTCTGTCCGTATCAATAACAAAGTGCTGACTCGCAACGTCCCGACCTAAGCGAATTTGCGAACTGAACTTACTGCGATCACGCAGATACACCAACCAACGTTGAGTTTCATTTTCGCCGACTTTGACGGGTAAATAGACTAAAGGACGCTCGCTTTTGGTCGTTTTCAGCATTCGTACCAAGGGTAATGTCATTGGGTGACGCTTGCCATTCTCGCCCTCTAACATAAAAGAGACTTCGTTATGCTTTTTGTCTACCTTGATGTCCAGTGCATGGACGTTGGTATAACGGCTAGAAGTTGAGATGCTGATCTTATATGGCACACCTTCGACTTCAACCGTCTCTTTTTTGCCAATCATTTTTGCGCTTGGCTGTTCTTGAAGGTAATCGTAACCAGCGAAGACCCATGCGTTATCATCGAGATAGGTTTTACCAATCAAGATAGGAGAAGAGAATTGCGTACGCTTGGTCAGGTTCACTTCTGTATCAACGGTGTGACCAGCGATTGTCATCGGCATTTTTATTGTCGGGCGTAGGATGGGCTTTTTGCTTGTTCGGCTGCGAATCGCGCTCACTCTTTCCAGATCATCGGTAATCTGTATTTCCTTCCCTGTATAAGGGTGAGGAACCGTAAAGCTAACCTTTACTTGATATGGCTTAAAACTGTCGGCGTCCCACTTTGCCTTCGTACCACCTAAGTCATCGACAATCGCCCAAAGTAACTCGTTATCTTTCAAATCTTGGTAATCTGGGTGTGAGCTACTGACATGGATATTCTCCGCATGCATCGATGTCGTATCTGCACCAGTATCAATCTTGCCAATAAATGGCACCGCTTTTAGTTCCGGAATGTCACTGTAGTAGACGCTCTCCACACGCCCTAGTACCAATTTGTTATCGAGCTGATAAACGGGAGCTTGTGTGGTTCCTGAGATAGACTGCGCCCAACTAAGCGGGGCGGCAAGTAAGGCACTCGTAAGCGCTAACGCCAAAGACATTTTTTTCATCATGATTATCCGTATAAGCCGAGGTACATTTAGTAATATCAACAACCGTGGAATTAGGTTAGTCGATAACTGCGGATATAAGTTCTCAATTTAATTACAGTTTTGACATAAATCTGACTGATGTCCACCAGCGCCCGGTAAATTTTTGCCTCGTTAATTTAAAACATTGCAAATTCTTCGAATGACCCCAATGTTCTATACAACCAAAACCGAATTAAAAGAGAAAACACGGATGAGCCAAGCTATCTGTCGCATGATTGCTCAAGAACTGAATGTTCGCCCAGAGCAAGTCAACGCCGCTGTCACCCTAATTGATGATGGCAACACTGTCCCTTTTATTGCACGTTACCGCAAAGAGGTGACGGGGGGCCTTGATGATACCCAACTGCGTACTTTGGACAGCCGTCTGTCTTACCTTCGTGAAATGGATGATCGCCGTCAAACCATCCTCAAATCAATCCAAGAGCAAGGCAAACTGACGCCAGAGCTAGAACAAGAGATCGCGCAGGCAGACAGCAAAACTCGTCTTGAAGACTTATACCTACCTTACAAACCAAAGCGTCGTACGAAAGGTCAGATCGCGATTGAAGCTGGTCTTGAACCACTCGCAGATCAGCTTTGGAATCATCCACAAACCGAGCCAGAAAGCGAAGCAAGCAAATACCTTGATGCAGACAAAGGCATCGCAGACACCAAAGCTGCATTGGATGGCGCTCGCGCGATCATCATGGAGCGCATCGCAGAAGACGCAAACTTACTGGAAAAAATTCGCAACCACTTAAATCGCAATGCGGAACTGGTCTCACGAGTCGTTGAAGGCAAAGAGCAAGAAGGCGAGAAGTTTAAAGATTACTTCAACCACAACGAGCCCCTAAGCAAAGTGCCATCGCACCGCGCACTGGCGATGCTACGCGGCCGTAACGAAGGCTTCCTGACATTGGCAATGAATGCTGATCCAGAACAGGAAGAAGGCGCTCGTCAGTCTTACTGCGAAACGATTATCGCCGACCATTATGGCGTGACGCTAAGCAGCGCACCGGCGGATACCTGGCGTAAGCAAGTGATCAGCTGGGCATGGCGCATCAAAGTATCAATGCACATGGAAACCGAGCTAATGGGCGCAATGAAAGAGCGCGCTGAAATCGAAGCGATTGAAGTATTCGCCACTAACCTAAAAGACTTGTTGATGGCAGCACCGGCTGGCCCTCGTGCAACACTTGGTCTAGATCCGGGTCTGCGTACAGGTTCAAAAATCGCGGTTGTCGACTCAACAGGTAAAGTGCTTGCAACCGAAACCATCTACCCTCACCCACCACAAAAACAATACGACAAGTCAGCACAAATCGTTGAGCAGTTGGTGCGTAAGTACAACGTGGATTTGATTGCGATTGGTAACGGTACGGCTTCACGTGAAACCGACAGCTTTGTCGCAGACGTCATCAAACGTGGCAACCTGAAAGTTCAGAAGATCATCGTAAGTGAAGCGGGTGCATCGGTTTACTCAGCGTCTGAGCTTGCAGCAAAAGAGTTCCCGAATATGGACGTATCACTGCGTGGTGCAGTGTCGATTGCACGTCGTTTGCAAGATCCATTGGCTGAACTCGTGAAAATTGATCCTAAATCTATTGGTGTGGGTCAATACCAGCACGATGTAAGCCAATCTATGTTGGCAAAACGCCTAGATGCGATTGTGGAAGACTGTGTAAACGCGGTTGGTGTTGATGTGAACACTGCTTCTGCGGCGCTACTGACGCGCGTAGCAGGCTTATCAAGCACCATCGCGCAGAACATTGTCGACTTCCGCGATGAGAACGGCCGCTTCGAAGCACGTACAACCTTGAAGAAAGTACCTCGTTTAGGTCCTAAGGCGTTCGAGCAGTGTGCGGGCTTCCTGCGTATTATGGATGGTAAGAACCCACTTGATGCGTCTGCGGTTCACCCAGAAGCGTACCCAGTGGTCAAAGCGATTTCTGAGAAGAACAACAAAGATATCAAAGCACTGATTGGTGATTCAAGCTTCCTTAAAGGTCTGCATGCGGTCGATTACACCGACGATAACTTCGGCGTTCCAACCATTACAGACATCATCAAAGAGTTAGACAAGCCGGGTCGTGACCCACGTCCAGAATTCAAAACGGCGACCTTTGCAGAAGGTGTAAACTCGGTATCTGACTTGGAACCGGGCATGATTCTAGAAGGCGTGGTGTCTAACGTAGCCAACTTCGGTGCCTTCGTTGATATCGGCGTTCACCAAGATGGTCTTGTGCATATTTCTGCACTGACAGATCGTTATGTGTCTGACCCACGTGAAGTGGTGAAAGCGGGCGACATAGTCAAAGTGAAAGTGATGGAAGTTGACGTGCAGCGTAAGCGTATTGGTCTATCGATGCGTATGAACGACGAACCGGGTCAAGACAACCGCAGCCAACGCTCATCAGCAGCGCCACGTCGTAATGACCAACCGCAGCGTCGTCAGCCTCGCCGTGATGATTCGTCATCGAACAGCGCGATGGGCGGTGCGTTTGCTGCAGCGTTTGCTAAAGCGAAAAAGTAACCTTACCTAGGCTTCACCGCTAACGAGCTTTCATAACTAAAAAGAAAACGCTCCAATCAGTCAACCTGCTTGGAGCGTTTTTGTTTGAGTAGGATATTGAGTCGTCATAATACTGCTATCACTTCTGACGGGGTATGGGGAGCGACTGCATGACCATAATGAAACTTGATCACCTTCCTGCGCTTTTCCATTAATCCTTCATTGATCGCAGCATCCAAAATGCGCTTTGGTAAGCGAAAGCGGATCGCGTAGCCTTTCCCCTGGTCTTCACTATACGATTTGAGCGCAAGCAAACTAAAAAGCCGTTCTAGTGTATCTTCCGGCTCTTCTTGATAACGCGTGTCGACTTCCGTTTCCATATCATAATCAGGATGCTCTGAAGGATCCCAAGAAGACTGACGTCGGCGCTTGTCGTCACCTTTTACTTTTCGCTCTGCATTGGTTTTGGCCAATGCGACCGTTGGCGTTACAGGCTCTCGGACTTTATTGTCGCGAGCTGCTTGTTCCGTCTGCACATTCACGGATGGGGCGATCAGTGGCACACTTACGTTGGTCGGTGACACAATCATTGCGAACCCTCCTCAGAGTCGCCCAACTCGTCAATATGGCTTAGCTTTATTGGCTAATAAAACCTCACCAGCCTTTATATCGACCACTTTTTAAACAACTTGAGGTATTTCCGCTCGTACTTGCTCAATCGTGAGCAAACTCTCGGATTTGAACACAAAATTCGTCATGTTCGGTGATAAAAGGCGCATGAGAGGACTGATTAAAAACAAACTGCTGGGTATGAGGCAACTGTTCACTTAAATCGTTAGCTACTTTAATTGGCACCAACCCATCTAAACGGCCATAAAGACGCAACATTGGAACAGAAAGAGACGTCAACGCATCGCGCAGATCCACATCAGCAAGGATGTTTAGCCCAACCAACAGCGATTCAGGGTTTGGCTGAGGGCGCGATAGTACCGCTTGCTTGAGCTGTTTAACGTCTTTACGCGCTGATGGGCTGCCCATCGCTTGCAACGCCATAAAGCGCTCAATGGTCAGTGAGAAATCTTCTAGCAACTGAGAGGTGAACGCACTCAGTACATTCGGTTGAATGCCACGCCACGGTTTTTCTGCGGCAAATTTAGGTGAGCTGGCAACCGTAATCAACTTAGCCACACGCTCGGGCATATTTAACGCCACATGCGTCGCCACTAAACCTCCGAGGGACCAACCAAGCCAAATCGCTTTCTCTGGCGCACCTTGCACCACCAAGTTAGCAATATGGTCTAAATCTTCGGCATGAGATTCGGCGCTATGTCCGTACCCCGGAAGGTCAACCACATGAACTCGGAAATAAGGTTGAAGAGACTCGACTGTCTGCTGCCATACCGCACCATTCATGCCCCAACCATGCAGTAACACCAAATCTGGTCCCTGACCAAATGACTGCCAGTGTAATTTCGTGCTCATGCTCTCAATCTCTCCCACTTATTTTATTCCCTACGGCTTCAGCCAAGCGTTAGGCTGAGTAAAATATCACCATGAATAAACGCTATGTTATCTCATCACTGGCAAAACATCATGCATCGCGTATTGAGCAGTCAATGCGGCCTGTGTCGGTTCCCTATTCAAACACCAAGCCACACAAATACTCTGCGCTGGTGCGAGCACTGTTTAAAATACCTAACTCCGGTAAAACGATGTCAACGCTGCGGTTTATCATTACAGAAAGAAGAAATGAGTACGGATAGTATTTGTGGTGAATGTCTTTCAAAGCCACCGCCATGGCAAAGGCTATACACGTTAGGCGATTACGACTTTCCCCTTTCACGGGAAGTACAACGCTTTAAAGATCACGGAGAGTCTTGGCATGTAAAAGCATTAACCGAGCAACTGGCACAGCGCATCACCACGCCAGCTCCAATCATTACCAGTGTGCCATTGCACTGGCAGCGTTACCTGCGCCGGGGTTTTAATCAAAGTGATGTTTTAGCCCGACACCTCGCCAAGCAATTGCAGACTAATTTTGATGCGAAGGTCTTTCGTCGAGTAAAGCTCGCCCAATCACAGCGTGGTAATACCAAAACAAGCCGTGAACAAAACTTAAAAGGCGCGTTTATTCTCAATAAGCAACCTCACTCTTCCCATGTTGCCATCGTCGATGATGTAGTCACCACAGGCAGTACCGTCCGACAATTATGTCATTTACTACTTGAAGTTGGCGTAGAAAGCATCGATATTTACTGCATCTGCAGAACACCTGCTCCTCGTTCTCTCTAGATCGCTTCGCCATGCCTTAGCATCAAAAAGACTAGACCCATACGTCAACAAGAGTAGAATAGCAGCAGTAACCTACAAATTTACTCGGGTATTCGTCGTGTCAAATATTACTATTACAGAAACTGCGCAAACGCATTTCGCTAACCTTTTAGGCCAACAACCTGAAGGCACTAACATTCGTATTTTCGTTGTGAACCCAGGTACACAAAACGCTGAGTGTGGCGTGTCTTACTGCCCACCAGAAGCAGTAGAATCGACCGACACTGAACTCTCTTACAGCGGTTTTTCAGCTTACGTGGATGAGCTGAGCCTGCCATTCCTTGAAGACGCTGAAATCGATTTTGTTACCGATAAAATGGGCTCTCAGCTAACGCTAAAAGCACCTAACGCTAAAATGCGTAAAGTTGCGGACGACGCACCACTGGTTGAGCGCGTTGAGTACGTTATCCAAACTCAAGTCAACCCACAGCTTGCTGGCCACGGTGGTCACGTAAACTTGGTTGAGATCACTGAAGACGGTGTTGCGATTGTTGCATTTGGTGGTGGTTGTAATGGCTGTTCTATGGTTGACGTAACACTAAAAGAAGGCATCGAGAAAGAACTGCTAAATCAGTTCATTGGTGAACTAACCGCTGTTCGTGATGCAACAGAACATGACCGTGGTGATCACTCTTACTACTAAGAGTAAACACTGTCAGAAAATGGGAGGCTTCGGTCTCCCATTTTTGTATCGATACTGAGGTGGTGCTGAGATGCTTAGCTCGACTCGTAAAATCCGCTAGAAACTCAGGCGGAGTTCTCATATATTAAGAATCTTACGCATCTCGTAAACGCCAACGACACCAAGGAGCCAGCGTCATGCCGAAACGAACCCCACCAGAGATACTCTCATGCCAGACGGTTGCAAAATCCAAACTGTTTGCTGTGGAAGCGCTCGACCTTCGTTTTTCCAATGGTGAGCATCGTACTTATGAGCGTATGAAGCCAAGTGGACGAGATGCTGTAATGGTAGTCCCTGTAACAGAACAAGGCGATTTATTACTGGTGCGTGAATACGCCGCTGGAACTGAACGTTACGAGCTAGGTTTCCCAAAAGGGCTGATTGACCCAGGAGAAACACCACACCAAGCTGCGGATCGTGAGTTAAAAGAAGAAATCGGCTTTGGCTGTAATCAGTTAACCCCGTTGAAACAAGTTATCCTCGCGCCATCTTACTTTTCGAGCAAAATGACTCTATTTTTAGGACAGGCGCTTTATCCAGAGAAGCAAGAAGGCGATGAGCCTGAACCACTGGAAATTGTGCGTTGGCCACTTGCGCAAGCCGAAGAGTTATTAACTCACATGGATTTCTGTGAAGCACGAAGCATCACAGCGCTAATGTTGGCACTGAAACACTTACCAAACACCACTCACAAGCATAACCAATAACGGTCATTAGAACCGAATAACACTGTGAGTAAGGACTATCACTTATGCCAATGACAAAAGATCTATCTCACCTACTTCCTCAAGTCATCGAGATTGCCCGCAGTGCTGGGCAAATGATCCTCGAAATATATGAAAAGAAGCAATACGAGGCCTACACCAAAAGTGACGAAACTCCCGTAACAAGTGCGGATATTGCAGCTCACAAGTTCATCACTGAACGCTTGAGTGATCTGACGCCTGACATTCCCGTGTTGTCAGAAGAAGACGCAGACATAAGCTTAGAGCAACGCGCTCAGTGGGAACGTTATTGGTTAGTCGACCCTCTTGATGGTACTCAAGAATTCATCGCTCGCAGTGGTGACTTTGCCACTATTATTGCGTTGGTCGACAACAATCGACCAACCATGGGCGTCGTTTACGGCCCTGTATCTGGCGTGACTTACTACGCTTATAATGGCAAAGGCGCCTGGAAAATTCCCGACATGTCGGACAGCGTCAAAATCCATACACACAAACACGAACAGCCAGAGCAAAGCATCGCAATTGCTATTAGTCGTCGCCAAGACATCAATCGTATTACTAACCGTATGAGCAGCGCCTGGAATTACGACTTAATACCGCTCGGTTCTGCGGCATTGAAAGCATGCCTCGTCGCGGAAGGGGCTGTGGATTGTTACTTACGTCTGGGGCCAACTGGCGAGTGGGACACCGCTGCGACACAATGCATTGTTGAAGAAGCTGGCGGACGTATTCTCAGCACGCAATTAGAACCGCTGTCATATAACGAGCGGGAAACACTAGAAAACCCGAATTTTATTGTTCTTGGTGATGCGGATTTACCTTGGAATGAGATTTTACAACGCAAAGATTAAGCGCCCTATCGGTAAAATTTAGAGCACAAAATTCTAGCAATAGAAAGGCCACGAATATCTTCGTGGCCTTTTCTTTTTGACCTTCTGTACAGCACTTGGAGTATTTAGCCTACTATGTTCCAATTACTTGCAAAGCTGAACAAAAGAAACAAATCAATTAAAAATCATGGCTTTAAACTTTCACTCATTCCCAATCAAGATCGAATGTACAGCGAATAGAGGTTTTAGCTTACGATGATCCAAAAGCAAAAAGAGCTGCACAATAGCAGCTCTTTTAAGATATTGGATTTTGTCACGATAGGTTAGAAGCGCCCTTGGTAATTAAACTCATATTGACCTTGAGCATTCGGCTTACCCAACCATTTCAGTTGCTCCCCCATGCTGGATGGGAACTCTGCACCAGGTTTGAACCACGCTTTGGTTGAGTACCGTTGATTAGGCATCAGCTCTGCTGAGAACGCCGCAGAGACTTGTTTGCTGCTCTGCTCACCAGTTGCCGTCAATACACTATCCTGACAGTTTATATCGGCAATCACAGGACCGAGATCTAAGCTGCCAACGGGGCTTTGAATACCACTGGCATTCCATACTAAAGTGCCTTCACCGTTCTTACACCAAGGCGCAGCATAAGTCGCCTGACGAATATTCAGCTCAAGCTGCCCATCAACACCAACAGGCACAGGGAGGCGCGCTTGCTCAACAACTTTTACCGCCGGAATCGAGGCAACTAAGTTTTTGGCATAAGGGCCATCACTTAAGCTATAGCCGACAAAACCGCGCCCACGAACGTCCATTTCACTACCACGACCAAAGCGCACAGCAAACTCAGCTTTACCTGTCAGTAGACTCGACCATTGGAAATCCCAATTAACTTCTCCAAGGTTCTGGCGCTGCCAACGAATACTAGAAGCTTGACCTTGCCATACCGAACCGTTGGCTCCTTGAATGTCCAGGCCTCTCACTGTTGGTGCTTGTTGTAACACCCAAGAGACTGGTAATCCCATTAAAAGACTGACTGAAAAAAAGACGATAAAGATAACAACGTAAAGTACTGCTCGCTTCACCTTAACCTCGCTTAAACTGAAGGCGGTTTACATCGATCATGCCCGCTTGCTCTGTTCGGTCGATATCTAAAAATTCGACTTCAATACCCTGTTGCTCTTTCAAGTAACGTAACCAATCCACTAGTTGATTAAACGCGAGTGGTTTGATCCACACTTGAACGCTCTCATTACGAGGTTGTACGCGAATCAACTCAACTTTATAACGACGAGCTGAAGAAGAAACCAACTGATTCAACGGTTGACTAGAGTAGCTCACACCGCTGCTTTTTCGCAGTGCAGTGATGCCATCCGCTTTATCTTGTACCCAAGCTAGCAACTGCTTTTCACTTTGAATACGTGACTGAGCTAGCTCCGCACGTTGACTCATTGGCTGTAATAAACCCCAATAAATAATACCGATAACGGCAATAGCGCCACATCCCATGACCAAACGCTGCTCACGCTGCGAGATGCTGCTCCACCAAACCTGAGCGTGAGAAATTAAATTTTTCATCATCACCTCACAAACGCTTCAAAACAAAGCTGCCAACCACAACGTTATCGCTACGGTTCAACTGACCTTGCTCAACATTAAACTTCTCTGCCAATTTCACACGAGCCTGCTCAAAAGGTTGGAAGTCTGAACTACGAGCCTGAATACGTACTTCGCCACGTTGTCCGTCGTATTTAAAGCTAGTGATCTCCAAGTCACTGACCTGACCAAGCGTCGCGGGTAATGCCGCCAACCATGACAACATTGCCTGCTGACCACTTCCACCAGATAAGCGGCGCTCTTCATCATCCATTTGTCGTTTGAGGTAACTAACGGTAGGAATGCGTCGTTTATTTGGGAACACCTGGCGGAAAATACGCTCACTCTCCTCACGATACGCTTGAGCTTGTGCTTCGTACTTGTGGACCACGAGCAACTGCTGCGCAACCATGACGACGATAAGCACCCCCGCAGCAATGGTGGCTTTTTGCCAGAGCTTCCAGTATTTACCCCAAGAAGATTTCGGCTTGAAGATCCCAGTCAGCAAATTGACTTTGCTTTCTGTCACCCCCTTCGCCAGTAAAGCCATCGTCATTTCTTCTGGTTGCGGCTCCCATATTTCAGGTAACGCAGATTCCGGGACCGAGCTATAGCAATCGAGCTTCCAACCTTCATGATTTTGTAGATAAGAAGAGAGGTAAAGGTCTAACCAAGAAGCGTCGACAACCGCGCCCTCTGTCGCAGAGTGACGAATTAGCCATTGCTCGCCAATCATTGCAGCACTGCTGTGCTCTCCACGAACCGGTAATGCAAGCACATCGGGTAAAATGCGTTTAATGGCGATACCTTGGCTTGAAAAACGTTGCAGTACAGTCTGAATCCAAGCACGTTCAACTGCGCAAATCTGCGCTTTGTCCGCTTGTTTACCCAACACGCTAAAGTGCAGGCCATCAACGTCCTGAGCAACTTCGTCTTCCACTAAGTACGGTAACATCGCCTCGAATTGGCGTGTTGCACCAGGTGGTATATCCACTTGCGTCAGGACCACATCATTACTCGCCAACAGCGCCACAACTTGGCGCTGACCAGCATATGAGACCAACTCATCTAAGTGTTCCCACCCGGCGATTTCACCGCTAGCAATCACTTCCTGTTGATCTGTCGACCACACCACCCAAGGAATGGTACTTTGTTGTTCGCTACTCAGCCGAACGGTCAGAAACTCGCTCACTGATCCCTCCAAAACGACGGCGAACTACGGTCACCGTTTCTCTATTTGTACTTTGCAAAAGGCTTCGGATACGTACACGTGATTCATCCACCAACACTTGTGCATCCAATTCAAAAAAGGCGCTATCCACACCCAAATAGCCTTTGGCGTTTTTCTTTACATCTTCACTTAAGCCAGCCATTTCTGACTCTGCTAAAAATTCATCAATGCTATCCCACCCATCAAATGGGCGTTTTTCAATTAGCTGAATCGCATCACTACTGCTTAAGTTTGGTGAGAACATTGCCACCAAAATCGGAGCTTGCTCAACATCAATCGTATTCACGTTTAAACGCCAGTCATCACTTGGTAATGCACAGACCAGCGGCTCCAATTTTTGGAAAATTTCACCACTCACCTGATAGACAGCCCGTAACTCGGAAGCATCTGCCATCCAACCATTTGATGCTAAATAGGAAGGCTTCATCGCTTCATATGTGCTGTCTTCAACCCCAGTAGTCGAACGGACAGAGTCGTCAGCATCAATGTATTCCCAAGTAGAGTCTGCAATGATTTCTGCTTGATATGGCTCGACATCCAACTCTTCTAATAAGCGCTGCAATACATTCACTAAATATGGTCTTGTAATTTGCTGACCCGTTGGTTGCACACGACTCAATACATTTAGATTAAAGCACGCTTGCTTGTCTCTAATTCGTCCCGCCGCTTGACCATAATCTAACGGATAGACTTGCTCTTTTATCGCCCACGGTTGACTCATATTAATCGTGTCGGTGTCTTTATAACTTTGCTCGATACCCACTTTTGCTAGCGCCTCGACGCCAAGGCTGTACCAATACGCTTGCTGGTAATTGATTTGATTAGCGCCTCGCTGAAACTGCAAGAACAAACGTTCCGACATACTGGCAGCAACCGTTGCCATAATCGCCAGCAACATCAACACTATAATCAAAGCAACACCGCGCTGACGGTTAACCATTATTGCTGTCTCCTGAACTTTCCTCTTTCTGACTCAATGTGCCATCAGGAGTGAGATAAGTGCGGGCAATTTCTCCATAGTCTTTGAGAGTGAGAACAACAGAAACCGCTTTCGGCAGCGCTTTTTCTTCAGCCCACTCTTTTTTCCATTGCTTACCATCATAGAAACGCATATCAAATGACTCGACCTGCGTTAGCAATGGAGTAACAGTACCTTGTTGCCCAACCGGCGTATCAGGATAGCGCCACCATACTCGCTGCAGTGTTTCTTCTTTTAAGCGATAGCCAACCTTGGTTACTTCTCCACGAGGGAACTGCTGCTGAGGGTTGTGCCAACCTAAACGGGCAAACATCAGTCCTTTGGTATCGGAGTCCAACAGGTAATCGGACCAAAAAATTAGCCGGCTAGCAGGCTCTTCACCATTAGTACGTGTTTGACGCATCGCCATTTGACGAAAATCGTTATCCATCATCACCATGGCACGCTGAATTTCGTTTAAGCGTTGGGTTCGTTCTTGTGATAGCGCATTGCTACGCTGTACTTGCGATACCACTTGGTACGCAGCGACACTTAAACTGGCAAAGATGGCAATCGATACCAACACTTCAATAAGTGTAAAACCTTTTACCCTTTGGCGCGTATTTGCGCGGGGATTATTATTGCGCCACATAGCTTCGTACCGTTACTACAGGGCTCGCGCTTTTCTCTACCGAGACGCTCACATCAAATGCTTTCAGCAATGGCTGCGTCGTGGCGACTGGCGTGACTTTCCAGAACCAAGTGCGTCCTGCCAGCTCTTCTGTGCCGTTTTTCGCTTTGAGTTCTCCGGTATTCAACATCACATTTGCCATCTGATTATCCACAACCATGGCTGCAAACATTTTTTCTTCTAGATAACTGATTGTATTAATATGCTGGCTCACAGAGCGAATGACACTGATGGCAGCGGTAGCGAAAATTGCCAGTGCGACCAATACTTCCAGTAAGGTCATGCCTCTCGTCCGGCGATGACTCAAATTTGGGCGAGCTTGCTTAAAATTGCGCATTCTCATCCTCTTTCACTTCTTCGCCCGGAGCTAATAACAAAATTTGTCCACTTTCTTTGCCAATGACTCGCCAACCGTCATTAAAGGCATCACCATTTTGCGGAAAAAAAGACAGGGTAAATGGCGTGACTTCGGCGCTGGAAAAGATAAACACTTGCGGTGGCTCAATTTTCTTTTCGTCCTCTTCTTCTGCGAACATGTCTTCATCAAAAAGAGAACCTGGTTTGAATAAGCGCTCATCATTATCCCAAGCACCACCTCCGAGCTCGAGTTGTAGCGTAATATCTTCTTCTAGCTTGGTTTTGCTCGGAATCTGCTTTAATTTCAGAGGCTGCCAACCTTCTGAGGTTAAACTCAGTAGAGCGTAGGTCGATTTGGCATCATCCACTCGAACGCCAAAATCTTTACCGCTCAGCACCGCTTCTTCATTGAGCAGCTGTAAACGCTGAAAAAAGCTTTGAGCATACTGTTTGGAAAGATCTTTTTGGCTAGTCGGTAACGTCGAGATCACGGCCACAGCCGTAAGAGATAGCAAAACCAGCACCAATAGAATTTCTATCAATGTAAAACCGTTATGTTTTCGCATTTGTTTCATTAGTGCTGGCTTAGGCTCAATTATTGGAAGTCTTGCATGTTCCAGTTGCCAATATCTGCAGCTGGACCTTCTCCACCCTCTTGGCCATCTGCGCCTAGAGTGAAGATATCGATTGTACCGTTATCACCTGGGCTTAAGTATTGGTACTGGTTGCCCCAAGGGTCATTAGGAAGACGTTTGATGTAACCACCATCACGGTAGTTGCGTGGCTCTGGGTTAGATGGCTTACTAACCAATGCTTCTAGACCTTGGTCCGTTGTTGGGTAAACGCTGTTATCCAACTTGTACATATCTAAGGCATTTTCCAACGCGACAATGTCCGTAATCGCTTTTTGTTGGTCAGCCTTCTCTTTGTTACCCAATAGGTTTGGAACAACAAAACTTGCCAAAATACCTAGGATAACCACAACAACCATCACTTCTAAAAGTGTAAAACCCTGTTGTTTACTACGCTTAAACTTCATTTTTTTCTCCGAAAGTTAGATTAAAGCCATGCCGTTAGTAGACACGTCTTAATTCGAAATTATCCGCTCATCAAGTTATTCATTTCTAACATTGGCATCAAGGTCGCCATCACAATGAACAACACTAATCCAGCCATTAATGCAATCAGCGCAGGAGTAAACACACCCAGAGCAATATTGACTGTTGATTCAAAGTTTTGATCTTGGTTATCGGCTGCCCGCGTCAACATGCTCTCTAATTCACCACTTTGCTCACCACTGGCGATCATGTGTAGCATCATTGGTGGAAACAAGCGGGTTTGGTCCAACGCCTTACGCAGACTAGCGCCCTCTCGAACGTTATCCGCTGCAAGCAACACTTGCTGCTTCACATAACGGTTAGACATAACATCTACCGCAACGCGCATACCCTCTAGAATTGGAATCGCACTGGAAGTACATATCGAAAGCGTTCGTGCGAATCGTGCGGTATTCAAACCTCGAGAGATCTTACCTATTAGCGGTAAGCTCAAGATTTTTCTGTCCCAAGCTAAGCGAAAGTCTGGCTTTTGCAACGCCAGTTTGAGGCCATAGAAAAGCACCACCAGCACAACGAAAATAATCAGCCCCCAATCTTGCACAAACTCACTGGCTGCCAGTAAAAATTGCGTCGATTGAGGTAACTCTTGGCCCATCTGAATGATGGGTTCAATGATTTTAGGAACCACTGTCGCCAATAAGAACGAAACGATGACAACCGCGAATACCACCAAAACTACAGGATAAATCATGGCTTGAAGCAATTTAGATCGCATCTTTTGGCGGTTTTCGACATAGTCTGCCAAACGCTCTAATACGGTATCGAGGTGACCTGATTTTTCACCCGCCGCAACCATGGAGCGGTACAGTTCATCAAACACGTGTGGGTAATCGGCAAAACTGTCGGCAAGCGGATAACCCTCGGTTACTTTCGAGCGAACCGCAGCCAACATAGAACGAATCCTCGGCTTTTCAGCCTGCTCAGAGACCGCACGCAAACACTCTTCCAAAGGCATTCCTGATTGGACTAGCGTAGACAATTGCCGTGTGATGAGTGCCAGCTCAGATGTTGAGATACCGCGCTTAAAGCTGACTGAACCTGAAGACTTAGCCGATTTAGCTTTCGTCTCGACCACTTCAATCGGGATCATCCCTTGCTCTTTGAGTCGCTGGCGCACTTGTCGGGCGTTGTCCCCTTCTATCGTGCCTTTTTTATGCTTGCCTTTTGCATCTAGCGCTTTGTACTCAAATGCCGCCATTAGGTTTCCTTCGTCACTCGCATCACTTCTTCAAGTGACGTAATACCACGACGTACTTTGCTTAAACCATCACTGCGAATACTTGGCGTATGGGCGCGAACGGCTCTCTCAATTTCTTGTTCACCAGACTCTCGATGAATCAACTCTTGCACTTGCTCATCAACCATAATGAGCTCGTGGATACCTGTTCGACCTCGGTAGCCTTTTTGGTTACACGCTTCACAGCCTTTTGCTCGGTGCAGTTCTAACGGTTCATGCGCTTCCATACCAAACAGTTTTTTCTGTTCCGCATCGGCTTCATACGGCTCTTTACAGCTTGGACAAAGCGTTCGAACTAAGCGCTGCGCTAGCACCCCTAATAACGAAGAAGAAATAAGGAATGGCTCAATACCCATATCACGTAGACGCGTAATCGCACCCACTGCGGTGTTGGTGTGGAGAGTCGACATTACCAAGTGACCCGTTAAGGACGCTTGCACTGCAATTTGTGCGGTTTCTAAGTCACGGATCTCACCGACCATCACCACATCCGGGTCCTGACGCAGAATGGCACGCAAGCCGCGCGCAAACGTCATGTCGACCTTTGGGTTCACCTGAGTTTGACCGATGCCATCAATATCAAATTCGATCGGGTCTTCAACCGTTAGAATGTTGCGTTCGTTGCTATTGATCTCTTGCAAGCCAGCGTACAAGGTGGTGGATTTACCAGAACCTGTCGGGCCCGTCACCAAGATGATACCGTGAGGGCGGCCAATCAAGTGACGGAAGTTGTCATGCACTGAAGGGGTCATGCCCAAACTATGTAAATCAAGACGAGTCGCGTTTTTATCCAACAGACGCATTACCACGCGCTCCCCATGGGAGGACGGCATCGTCGATACACGCACGTCCACCGCACGACCACCGATACGCAACGAAATACGGCCATCTTGAGGCACACGCTTTTCTGCGATATCTAGTTTAGCCATAACCTTCACACGAGAAACCAGCAAAGGCGCTAGCTTACGACTTGGGGTCAGAACTTCACGCAATACGCCATCGACACGGAAACGAATCGAAAGGGTTTTCTCGAACGTCTCAATATGAATATCCGACGCACCTTCTTTGATCGCTTCGCCCAACATGGCGTTGATCAATTTGATGATTGGCGCATCGTCTTCCGATTCTAATAAGTCTTCATCATGCGGCAGTTCTTCAGCCAAAGAGAAGAAATCATCGCTATCAGCACCAATATCTTCCATCAACTGACGCGCTTCAGACGAGTCGCGTTGATATGCTTCAGTCAGCTTTTTATCAAAGGCTTCTTTATCGATAGGTTGCGGTACGAAGCTTTTCTTTAATACACGACGGACTTCAACCAGAGCCGCAGGGTTAAGCGGCTCGACATAGTAAAGAATAGGTGGACGCTCAGGATGCTCTGTCTCCAGCACCAGTTTAAAGCGGTTGGCAAAACTGAATGGCAGACGACGCATACTTGGCGCTGTGTCTAACATATCAACCATTAGTTGTTTTCCATTTGATCAATAAACGCTTGAATCTCTGTTGGGTGCTGACGCTCCTGGCCAAAGGCAGGCATAACCGGGATCTTCTCGTCAGCCATCAACTTCAAACCTTGATCCGCTTTGTAAAGCTGTTCTGCGCGAATAAAGTTGTATTTACGCTGCGTAATACCGTCGGCCGTCACACCATCGCGAATAATCGTCGGCTTGATGAACACCATCAAGTTACGTTTTTCTGTTTGCGTGCTAGTTGACTTGAACAGATGGCCAAGTACCGGAATGTCACCCAATAGCGGCACTTTAGACTCACTTTCAAGTGCGCGTTCATCGACCAAACCACCAAGAACCAACATCTGACCATCTTGGATCATGACAGAGGTGTTTAACTGTCGTTTAGCAAAGCGAACGTCAACCGCACCGTTTGCGCCTAATACGTTGGAAACTTCTTGTTCAATGTTTAACTGTACAGAGTCACCTTCGTTAATTTGTGGCACTACTTTGAGTTTGATACCGACTTCTTTACGGTCAACCGTTTGGAATGGGTTGTCGTTGTTTGAGCCAGCCGTAGAGCCCGTAATAACCGGAACCTCTTCACCCACAATAAATGATGCTTCGCCATTATCCATTACGGTAATACTCGGAGAAGATAGAATGTTTGAGTTGGAGTCAGAAGCAACAGCACTAATTAGCGCTGTCCAGTCACCCATGACAATACTCATTGCCGCACCATTTACTCCGCTAAGTGCTGACGCTAGCGTAGAGTAGTCACCTGATTCAGTAACATCATATGGCGTTCGTTCGCCATTAGAGTTGGTATAGTATTCAGTTCGGGTTTGATCTTTTGCTTCTTCTAGACCAACCATCACCTGACCAATCGGGGCTCCTGAGTTACCGTACTGAATTACAGCACCCGTTTCTAACGAACCCCACTGAACACCTAGGTTAATACCATCACCTTCAGACATTTCGACAATTAACGCTTCAATAAGAACCTGAGCACGACGAATATCGAGTTGAGAAATGACGTCTTGTAATGCCATCATAATATCTGGTGGCGCTGTTAAAACTAACGAGTTAGTTGCAGCGTGAGCAGCAATGACGACCTCACCACGCGATGCACCTGGTGTTTTCTGACCGGCTTGCTTTTCAGCTTGCAGGTTATCGGAAACACCTTTCAATACATCCACCAAGTCTTCAGCTTTCGCATTTTTCAGGTACACAACTCGGTTGTTACCTTTTGTCGCCATTTCAACATCAAGTTGACGAATCAAACGTTTCAAGCGGGCTCTTACTTTTGGATCACCAGAAATTAAAATCGCGTTAGTACGTTCATCGGCCACAATTTTAGGTTCAAGGAACTCTGGCGTGCTTTTCTGATTCGCACTTTTATTCAGTGCTTCGACAATGCGTACCATTTCAGCAGCAGATGCATTACGCAGCTCCACCAATTCAATTTCTTTATCGCCGGCTTGGTCAACACGCTTGATGATCTCTGCTAAGCGATTCACTACTGCCGCACGACCAGTAATCAAGATAATATTCGCTGGATCATAATGAACCACGTTACCGGCACCGGCGTTATCAATCAGCTGACGAAGTAGAGGAGACAACTCACGGACCGACACATTACGCACCGCGACAACTCGAGTGATAACACTATCGCCTTGCGCGCTGCCATCACCTAACACAGGGATTGCTGAGGTTTTTGAGTCTTTTGCTTTGATAACCTTAAGTACCCCATTGTCCATCTCTACGACTGCGTAACCGTATACTTCAAGGACATTAAGGAAAAAGCTGTAATATTGCTCTTCGTTAAGTACGTCATAGCTGCGGACATCGATCTTACCGCGTACTGAAGGATCAACAATGATGGTCTTTTCGAGGTTACGACCCACTATGTTGATGAATTCTTGAATATCAGTGCCTTTAAAGCTCGCACTAAATTCGTTTGCCATTGCACCTGGTACGCAGAGTAAACTTCCTGCTAGTAGCCAAGCACTTTTGCTGAACCAATGTTTCACGTATGTCTCCCTGAACTTACGCCGGTTGCCTAAGTCTTACAATTGGATATAGATATCGTACTGTTGGCCGTCTCGCTCAACAGTTAAATTTAATTCTTGCGGATCGCTCATCACTTGCATCAGTTGTACTGAAGAAGACGGGTCACTTAAATCGATCCCGTTCAGTTGAACCGCAATATCGCCAGGTTGTAGCCCTACATCATTAAATAATGCGGCATCACGACCAGGTGATACTCGATAACCAACAATGTCTCCGTCTTTTTTGACGGGTGAAATGGTGATGTATTTAAAAACGCTTTGTGGATCTTTCGCAATTTCCTCGCGGATTTGCTCTAATTTCTCTCCAACGTCAGACGTCGCTGCTTCTGCTCGCTGAGCTTGCGCCCTAGCTACCTGCGGCGATTCAGATAGCTTCTTATATTCTATACCTTGCATCATTAAGGTCTCGTCTCGACCTTGGTTATCAATGATGACGCGATCCACCAATACCGCTTTTAGCGTCGCACGTGTCCCTTCGATTTCTTCACCCAAACCGTACGTAGCTTGCTTACCTCGGTTAGCAATAACAGCAAGGCTGGTATTGGCATCACTGCTGGCAACCGCACCGACTAGGGTGAGGTTAAGGCGCGTCTTAGGGGCGTCTTTAACAATAGGCTGTTCTACAACTGCCGCTTTTTGCTCAGTGAATTTACCGAATAGGTTGGCATTCTGAAGGGCATTAAAATCTATCGCGTCGCCTTTATTACTCGCAGTAACGCTACTCGCCGATGGACGCCATTGCGGCACTTCCGACGATTGAGGTATGGCTAACCACACAATTTTGCCAAGTATCCATCCGGTTATCGCAATAAACAGACAGGTAAGCAACAAGCTAAGTTTGGCTTGAATGGTATAATGATTGGACTTGATCTGAGCCAGTAGCGGTCTGCTTGATAATCCTGCACTTAGCTCTAAACGTTTCACTGAATGGATTCCTTTATTCTAACGTCCGTCATTTAAGCTATAACGATAGCTATCGACTTTAAATTGCTAAATTTGCAATAAAATTATTACTCAACAAAGAGCAGTGAACTATATCACAAGTTGTCTTTCATACCTTTTTCTTATGCAGTTTTTGCCAACTCCCTTGAAAAAAATACGCCTTGACTCCATCTGTAGGTGAATAATCCATCACTCATTGCCGTATTCGGGCAGTGATTAGATAGCGTAGTGTTCTATGAGTTCCCTAAATGAAGCCGTTAGGCTAGATAAATGGCTATGGGCCGCAAGATTTTACAAAACCCGCTCCATCGCGCGTAACATGGTCGATGGCGGTAAAGTCCACTATAATGGCCAACGAAGCAAGCCGAGTAAAATCGTTGAAGTGGGCGCTGAAGTAAGACTTCGTCAAGGCAACGAAGAAAAAATCGTGATCATCGAACAAATCTCAGATCAACGCCGAGGCGCTCCCATCGCACAAACCTTATATCGCGAAACTAATGAAAGTATAGCGAAACGTGAGGAACACGCGACTCAACGTAAGCTTAATGCCCACAACCCAAGTCCGGAACGCCGCCCAGATAAAAAGCAGCGCCGAGACATCATTAAGTTCAAACACCAATAAAAGCCGGAATTACCAACGAGGAAAGCACTCCATGGCAAATAATGTTTTAAACCGCTACCTATTCGAAGATCTTTCAGTACGTGGCGAGTTGGTACAATTAGATGAAGCGTACCAACGTGTTATCTCCAGCAAGGAATATCCGGCAGCAATAGAGAAACTGCTGGGTGAGCTACTCGTTTCAACTACTCTTTTAACTGCCACTCTTAAGTTCGAAGGTTCGATCACCATCCAGCTACAAGGCGACGGTCCTGTGTCTCTTGCCGTTATCAACGGTGACCATAACCAACGTGTTCGTGGCGTAGCTCGCTGGGAAGGCGATATTGCCGATGACGCAAACATTCACGATCTAATGGGTAAGGGCTACCTTGTGATCACTATCGAACCGAAAAACGGCGAGCGTTACCAAGGTGTCGTTGGATTAGAAGGTGACACTTTAGCAGAAGTGCTAGAAGGCTACTTTGCAAACTCAGAGCAGTTAAAAACGCGCCTATGGATCCGCACTGGTGAGCATGAGGGCAAAGCACACGCAGCAGGTATGTTGATTCAAGTGATCCCTGACGGCACTGGCTCTCCAGATGATTTCGAACATCTAGAGCAGCTCACTGATACAGTAAAAGATGAAGAATTGTTTGGTTTAGAAGCGAACGAGTTATTGTATCGACTATATAACCAAGACAAAGTACGTTTGTACGAGCCGCAACCTGTCGAGTTCCATTGTGGCTGTTCTCGTGAGCGTAGCGGTGCCGCAATCATCACCGTTGAGAAAGCTGAAATTTATGACATTTTGGCAGAAGTTGGATCAGTTTCTTTACATTGTGATTACTGTGGCACAACTTATACGTTCGACGAATCTGAAGTCACTGAACTGTATGCACAAGCTTCTACGGACAAGAAAACCCTGCATTAATTTACATAGCTTATCAAGCACGTAATTTACCCTACAAAAGGCCAGCTTAATGCTGGCCTTTTTGTGATCAACCCCTCGTAATAACTAACCTCAAGCGTAATAAAACAACTACTTAATTTTAAACAATTAATAATGATTTTGCCCTAGCGCAAAGGATTGCGTGCACGATAGACTATTCCCACCAATATGTGACGGGTTACCTAAAACCTTATTGAAATCATGGGTAAATTTTGAGCTATCTCCCTGTTTTCTCCCCGCCCCGTTGCTAGCATGGTGAGCAGATTAAAATTAAAACATTCTTACAAAATCCCTACAAAATCCTTATAAGGAGCACCTATGACCGTTATGGAACATACTAAGGCTGCAACACTTGATCTAACCAAGCACGGACTGCATAACGTAAAAGAGGTTATTCGCAACCCAAGCTACGAAATGTTGTTTGAGGAAGAAACGCGTGAAGACCTAACCGGTTATGAGCGCGGCGTGGTTACTGAACTAGGTGCGGTTGCCGTTGACACTGGCATCTTTACTGGTCGCTCACCAAAAGATAAATACATCGTCAAAGACGCTACGACAGAAGAACATATGTGGTGGACGTCTGATCAAGTGAAAAATGATAACAAGCCAATCACTCCTGAAGTGTGGGACGAGCTAAAAGAACTGGTCACAAACCAGCTTTCTAACAAACGCTTGTTTGTTGTTGACGGTTACTGTGGTGCAAACCCAGATACACGTTTGAGCATTCGTGTTATCACAGAAGTCGCATGGCAAGCGCACTTCGTTAAAAACATGTTTATTCGCCCGACAGAAGAAGAGTTAGCGACATTTGAACCAGACTTCGTAGTAATGAATGGCGCAAAATGCACTAATCCAAAATGGGAAGAGCAAGGCCTGAACTCAGAAAACTTCACCGTATTTAACCTAACTGAGCGCATGCAACTTATCGGTGGTACTTGGTACGGCGGTGAAATGAAGAAAGGTATGTTCGCCATGATGAACTACTTCCTTCCACTAAAAGACATCGCATCAATGCACTGTAGCGCTAACATGGGCAAAGATGGCGATGTAGCGGTATTCTTCGGTCTATCTGGTACGGGTAAAACGACCCTGTCGACTGATCCTAAACGTGCGCTAATTGGTGATGATGAGCACGGCTGGGATGATGACGGTGTCTTCAACTTCGAAGGTGGTTGTTACGCAAAAACCATCAAACTTTCGAAAGAAGCGGAGCCGGACATCTACAACGCAATTCGTCGTGATGCACTGCTAGAAAACGTAACAGTACGTGGCGATGGTTCTATCGACTTTGATGATGGTTCGAAAACAGAAAACACACGTGTTTCTTACCCTATCTACCATATCGATAATATCGTTAAGCCAGTATCAAAAGGCGGTCACGCGAATAAAGTGATCTTCCTATCAGCCGATGCATTTGGCGTACTGCCTCCAGTATCTAAATTGACACCCGAGCAAACTAAGTACCACTTCCTGTCTGGCTTTACCGCCAAACTAGCGGGAACAGAGCGCGGTATTACTGAGCCAACACCAACTTTCTCTGCTTGTTTCGGCGCGGCGTTCCTAACGCTTCACCCAACTAAATACGCAGAAGTACTGGTTAAACGCATGGAAGCAGCAGGCGCTGAGGCTTACCTAGTGAATACTGGTTGGAACGGCACTGGCAAACGTATCTCTATTCAAGATACACGCGGAATTATTGATGCCATTCTTGATGGTTCGATTGAAGAAGCACCAACTAAGCACATTCCAATCTTCAACCTTGAAGTACCAACGTCACTACCAGGTGTGGATCCTAGCATTCTAGACCCTCGCGACACGTACGTTGACCCACTTCAGTGGGAAAGCAAAGCGAAAGATTTAGCAGCGCGCTTTATCAATAACTTTGATAAGTACACAGACAACGCTGAAGGTAAATCTCTGGTTGCGGCTGGTCCTCAGATTGATTAAATCGAGTAACAGCGACGTCGCGTAAACGCAGTGAAAAGTTGGCATTAACTTATCACCTTTACGTAGGCCAAGTTACAAAAATTGCTTCAAGCCCCTCTTTTGAGGGGCTTTTTATTGAATACCACAGAATATTGATACAAGCTAAAGCCTATCTAGTTTTATTTCATAACACACGTAGGTTCTAGCAAAGATGAAAACAGCGCGTCGAGTTTTACTTCTGTTACTGGTTATCTTAGTTGCCATTCCAGCCGCTACGATTGCGCTGCTAACAACATCTTACGCGGACGCAACCTGGCGCTTGCTGTCAAACACCTTTTCTCTTCCCTTCCGGGCCGGAAGCGTGCGTTATGGCTTTCCCTATCACCTAACTTTACAACGCGTGAACACCAGCGGAGACGATGCGTCTTACATCGAGCAAGTCGATTTATGGATGAATCCCGATGTTTATCGCGATGGTAAATGGATCGTTGATAGTTTATTGATTGATGGTATGAGCTTGCAGTATGGCGCACCAAAGCTCCCACCTTTAGACAACGTTTTATTCCATCAAATCGCGCTCAAAAATATTGATTACGCCGACGAGCAGTTCTCTGCCAATGGCATTGACCTTCAAATTCAATCACCACAATGGAATGGTCAATTAATACCATATGGCGAAGTTCAACTTGCAGCTGACCAACTCTATTGGAATGGCGAAGCCTTTAATCAAGTCTTAGTCGATATAGACTACAAACCGCAAGACAGTACGCTTTATGGCACCTCTTTTAACTGGCGTAACAGTCAAATATCTGGGCAAGGGGAGCAGTATCCTCAAGGCTGGTCTTTAGTAAATGTGACCATCAACAAGCTGAAACTGAGTAATACGCAGCGCCAATCACTGCTTGCAAAACCTTGGCACGATCTACCATTTAACATTAATCATATTAATAGCTTAGATTTGCTTAACGCCGATATTGAATGGGGCGACTGGCACTGGCAGAACTTGGATCTTTCTGTGGAAAACGCCACACTGCCACTGTCTCTCTGGAAGACAAAAGCTCAAGTGTCATTGCAGGCGGATAGCGTTCGATTCCAGCAGCAAACCGCAATAGAGCCACGTTTGAGTGCCGCTATCGAGCCAGGAGTAATCCAGCTCAACGAGCTCAGCTTAGATTGGCAGCAAGGTCGAGTGCAAGTTTCTGGATTGTTCACGCCAACACAATGGAAGCTCAAAGAAGCCTCTATTCAAGGCCTCAAGTGGGCAACACAGCCAGAAGACAACCTAAATTGGTGGCACGCCGCCACCAGCGAGTTAGAGCATGTTGCAATCGAACGACTCGACATTGAGCGCAGCCAAATTATCCAGCTATCTCACGAACCTTATTGGCAACTTTCCGGTTTAAATATCGAAGGGCAACAGCTTGATATTAAACAGTCGGCTCAACGTTGGGGCCTTTGGCAAGGCGAATTGGAAGTCAGCGTTGTCAATGCCAGCTATGACCAAATACTCACGTCTCACGCAGCACTTGCCATGCAAAGCAAAGATGGCTTTTGGCAATTGACTCGCCTTTTTGCGCCACTCGAGCAAGGCTACGTAGAAGGCATCGGACAAATAGATTTGAGTACCCCGAGCCAACCTTGGGCGCTCAACGTCAATGCTGATGGTATTCCCTTATCGCTCTTCCACGATTATTTTTTACCCGACACACTGGCTATTGATGGTTTTTCCGATCTCAGCCTCGATCTACAAGGGTTATCAGGTGATCGCAACATGCTGGCCTACAGCTTATCGGGTGAAGTGGAAGCCAATCTCCGAGATACCCGCTTGAAGTCCCAAGCGGATCATTCGCTCAAAGCCATTACCTTAAGTCCACTGCGTTTAAGCGCGCAACGAGGGGAAGTATCCATAAAGCCGGTCACAATCTCAGGAAAAGCCATAAGTGGTAAGGTTTGGGGAACATTTGATATGGCCAACAACCCGCTAAGTGGCATTACTTATCAATTGGAAGAGTCGTGCGGAAACATTGAAGGCGATCTACTAAGTGGTGAAACCCACCGTAATGAGTGCGTGAACGCATCAAAACTGGCCGAGCCTACTGATATTGAGACTCCACAGAAAAATGAACCTTCCATCGAGCAGCCAACCGTAATTGATAACATCAATTTGGAGACTCAAGAGGAAGAGCTTTACGAAGAAGTTATCGAAGAAGATGAAGTACCCGACACGAATTCCGCAGCAGAACAAACCCTCTCACCGACAGAGCAAGAAGGTGAAACAGATAAGCGCCCAGCAGATCAGTCGGCGTTTACCCCATCAGCAACTGAGTAACTGCGAGTAATTCGGTATCAGCATATAGGTACCGACAAAATCCACAGCGGGCGTGTCACCACTATAAATCACTACGTGAATAACGATGCGTGCTTTGCGTCCCGACTCCAATCGGTCTAGGTCACCACTGATCCCATCCAACGAAGTACTCGCCACGGGGTTTTGTTCGACTGGTTGACGATAACGAATCGAGCTGTCGGCTAACACAATATCACCGTGCAGCCCACGCTCTTTAAGCAGCAGCCACGTCATCCCCCACCCTGTCAGGGTTGCTAAGGTAAAAGCTGACCCGGCGAACATGGTGTTATGGGGATTAAGGTTAGGATTAAGCTGCGCACAGCATTCAAACTGGTAACCCGTGTACTGGTTAATTTTGATCCCCATTTTGTCGCTAATTGGGATTTGTTGCTCCCAGCGCTGTTGAAGCTCAGTACACCATTCAGGGCGACGTAACACATTGGCCATCGGATCCAGTTGCTTCACCATTTGCTGATGGCGCACAGGGCCACGCTCATCGGTTAGCTCGCCTCGACGCTCAAAGCCATTTTTTTCATAAAAGGCGATGGCATCTTCACGGGCATTACACACCAAGCGTTTCGCTCCTTCTTGGCGCGCTAACGACTCTAGTGCAACCAAAACCAGCGAACCCATCCCTTTGCTACGGCGATTATTTTTAACCGCCATATAGCGGATCTGGCCATCATTATCCGGCGTAATGTATAAACGTCCAATCGCCATAGGACGACCTCGACCATCAACAATCATGCGGTGATGGCTCATTTCGTCGTATTCATCGCGCTCAGAGCCGATCGGCATACGCCATGGCTCACGAAGCAGTTGCCAGCGAAACTGATAATACTTGTTTATCTGATTATCGGTTTTGGGAGTAATGAGTTTGAACATATCAATCCTTTGAAAGCACAACACTAATCAGTGTCGGAAAAATTACTCCAAGCCAATTCCATGAGCTTGGAGTTAAAGCTTAGACTATGGCGCCTGTGTTACCAGATTAGACCTGCAACCAAAACGTCACTGGACCGTCATTCACCAAAGACACTTTCATATCGGCAGCGAAGCTGCCACGCTGTGTGGGTAAGACTTCTTCACACAAGTCAGAAAAGTAATCATACAAGCGCTCTGCATCAACAGGATGCGCACCGCGAGAAAAGCCAGCTCGCGTGCCCTTTTTCGTATCCGCAGGCAGCGTAAATTGAGAAACCACCAGCACTTTACCTTCCACCTGTTTAACGTTCAGGTTCATCTTGCCTTCGTCATCTTCGAACACACGGTAGGTTGTAACACGCTCCATTAAACGCTTTGCTTTAGCTTCATCGTCGTCCTTCTCTACGCCCAATAAGACCAGCAGACCACGATCAATTTCTCCTACGACTTCACCATCCACACGGACGGCTGCTTCACTGACTCGTTGAATTAGCGCTATCACTACTCTCGCTTCCTTCATCTGTTAACTGAGATTCAGCGGTCGAGTGTATCATGTCTAAATCTTCACTCCAGTGCTCTCGCTCACCAAGCGCAGCCGTAACTTCCGCCCCCAATAACACGATCATCCAGCATAAATACACCCAAACAAATAAGATAGGAATCGCCGCTAACGCGCCGTAGATGAGCTGATAAGACGGAAACTGAGTGATGTAGAGTGCAAAGCCTTTTTTACTCAACTCGAACAGTATCGCGGCGACTGCTGCCCCCATGGCACCATGAGCGAGGTGTACTTTTTTATTCGGCACTAGAATATACAAGCCAAGAAAAGCAAAAAAGGACAGCAACAACGGTAGCCAACGCAGAAATAAATTAAACGCACCAGATAATGTCTCGTTCTCTAAAATTTGCAGCGAAGTCACGTACGACGTCGCCGCAATACTCGCACCGACCATGATCGGCCCTAACGTGAGTACCATCCAATACATAGAGAATGAAAAGACTAAACGGCGCTTATCTTTAACTCGCCAAATGTAGTTTAAGTTCTTATCAATGTTGGAAATCAGCATGACCGCTGCGATGAATAAAAACCCACCGCCAACCGCGCTCATTTTGCCCGTATTCGCCACAAATTCCTGTAATGCCGTATGTACAGCTTCTCCAGAAGCTGGCACAAAATTCTCAATAATGTAGCCTTGCAGCACTTCACCAACGTTCGCAAAAACGGGAAATTTCGACAATATTGATAACAATACCGTCAGCATTGGCACGATGGATAACAAGGTAATGTAGGCAAGATAGCCCGCGTTCACATTCACACGGTCATGCGTTAATCGCTTAAGAAGGTACGTAAAAAACGCGACGCAACTTGGCAGTAGATTGATTAATCTCGCCTTGTAACTCTCTGATAACTGGTTCATAGTTCATCCCATAATTAGCGCCGAGGACATAAGAATGCCTTATTTATTAGCAATTGTACTATCAATTTTCACTTTAACAGGGTGTCAATCTGCTTATTACTCAGCAATGGAGCAGGTTGGGTATCATAAACGAGATATTATGGTCGACCGCGTCGAAGATGCCAAAGAATCTCAACAAGATGCACAAGAAGAATTCACCAGTGCACTTGAAGCCTTATCTGCGATCACCAACTTTGATGGTGGTGAGCTAGAAAATGTCTACAACAACATCAATGACAAATACGAAGATAGCGAAAAAGCGGCTCAAGACGTACGTGACCGTATTGCTGCGATTGAAGACGTATCCGGCGCACTGTTTGATGAGTGGCAAGATGAGCTAGAGCTGTACTCGAGTGCGAAACTGCGTCGTTCAAGCGAGCAAAAGCTACGTGAAACCAAAGCCTCGTACAAAACCATGCTTAGCGCTATGAAGCGTGCAGAGAAAAAGATGACACCGGTACTGGACACGCTGCGTGACAACACGTTGTACTTAAAACACAACCTTAACGCCAGTGCGATTGGTTCTTTGCAAGGTGAGTTCTCTAGCTTAGAGAAGGACATTCAGTTTGCGATCAAACAAATGAACGAAGCGATTGCAGAGTCCGATAAATTCCTACAAAAGCTCAATCAAAAGTAAATGATTTAGACCTCCTCCTAGTGAGGAGGTTTTAGTCGGCGACCTTACCGAGTAAACCGATGACTCTTCGAACAAAGCCTACTCTCTCTGGCACAGTTCCCCATGGTACTTCTATCACTTCATAACCCAACTCAGTATAGACACTCACTAACGACTGATGAATCTCCAATGCTTCTTCAAAGCTGTGCGGACGCACTTCATCTTGTACGTAAATGGATGCTTCAGGTCGACAAGTAAACACCTGACTATGGTACCCAGCGCTTTCGGTTAAGAAAGCTTGGTCAACCTTACAGCCGCCCACTTGTAGGTATGCAATGATGTCGGGGATGGCGCGATCAACAAACGCAACATCATGACAACGCGCATCACTCTTTTGTTTGTCCATCAACCCAAGGCATAACTTGGCAAACTCAGGTAAATTCGTCCACGGCAAAATACCATTTTCTAACTGGCTTTGCTGCTCAATCAAGTCGCGAGACCCTTCAGGAAACGTGGCGTAACCACACGCGTCTAGCGCATTCAGCAGTGTTGTTTTTCCCGCACCAGGCCCACCGGTGATAATAATCGGGTTCATATTCAACTCCAGAAAACAAAAAGCCCCGAGCATAACTCGAGGCTTCTTCTTAATTGAATCGCTTAACGAAAATTATTTCGCGCCACGAGAAGCACGCTTACGGTCGCTTTCCGTTAGGAACTTCTTACGGATACGGATGCTTTCAGGCGTTACTTCTACTAGCTCGTCGTCATCGATGAATTCTAGTGCTTGCTCAAGAGTCATCTTGATTGGCGGAGTAAGAACCTGTGCGTCATCTGTACCTGATGCACGAACGTTGGTTAGCTGCTTACCTTTCAGTGCGTTTACCGTTAGGTCGTTGTCACGGCTGTGAATACCGATAACCATACCTTCGTAAACTTCAACACCGTGACCGATAAATAGACGACCACGCTCTTGAAGGTTGAACAGTGCGTTAGTTAGCGCTTTACCCATCGCGTTCGCGATTAGTACACCGTTTACACGTTGACCGATGTTACCGCCTTTGTGAGGGCCGTAGTGATCAAACGTATGGTAAAGAAGACCTGAACCTGAAGTCAGTGTCATGAATTCCGTTTGGAAACCGATCAGACCACGTGATGGCATAACGAAGTCCATACGCACACGACCTTTACCGTCTGGAGACATGTCTTTCAGCTCACCTTTACGTAGGCCGATGTTCTCCATGATGCCGCCTTGGTGCTCTTCCATTACGTCGATAGTTACCGTTTCGAACGGTTCCATCAACTGACCATCTTCTTCTTTGATGATTACTTCTGGACGAGATACCGCAAGCTCAAAGCCTTCACGACGCATGTTTTCGATCAGGATAGAAAGGTGAAGTTCACCACGACCTGATACGCGGAATTTATCTGGATCGTCTGTTTGCTCAACGCGTAGTGCAACGTTGTGTACCAATTCCTTCTCAAGACGCTCAAGGATGTTACGTGACGTTACGAACTTACCTTCTTTACCCGCGAATGGAGACGTGTTTACTTGGAACGTCATTGTTACTGTTGGTTCATCAACAGACAATGGTGGTAATGCTTCTACTGCGTTTTGTGCACAGATAGTGTCAGAAATTTTCAGCTCGCCAAGACCAGTGATTGCGATGATATCACCCGCGTTAGCTTGTTCCACTTCGTGACGCTCTAGGCCAAGGTAGCCCATTACTGTACCCACTTTACCGTTGCGAGTTTTACCGTCAGCACCAATAATGGTTACCTGCTGGTTTGGCTTAACGCTACCACGAGTTACGCGAGCCACGCCGATAACACCAACGTAAGAGCTGTAGTCTAGCTGAGAAACTTGCATCTGTAGTGGACCATCAAGGTCAACATTTGGCGCGTCAACAACATCAACGATAGTTTGGAATAGTGGTTCCATGTTCTCGCCAGTTTCGCCTTCTTCTAGAGAAGCCCAGCCGTTAAGTGCTGATGCGTAAACTACTTTAAAGTCTAGCTGGTCATCAGTTGCACCTAGGTTGTCGAATAGATCGAACACTTGGTCCATAACCCAATCAGGACGTGCACCAGGGCGGTCAATCTTGTTGATTACAACGATTGGTTTTAGACCGTGAGCAAACGCTTTTTGTGTTACGAAACGCGTTTGAGGCATTGGACCATCGACTGCGTCAACGATAAGTAGTACTGAGTCTACCATCGACATGATACGCTCAACTTCACCACCGAAGTCCGCGTGTCCCGGAGTATCTACGATGTTGATACGGTAATCGTTCCAGTCGATTGCTGTGTTTTTAGCAAGAATGGTAATACCGCGCTCTTTCTCGATGTCGTTCGAGTCCATGACTCGCTCTTCAGCTTCACCGCGAGACTCAAGCGTGCCTGATTGTTGTAGCAGCTTGTCAACCAACGTGGTTTTACCGTGGTCAACGTGCGCGATGATCGCGATATTTCTTAATTTATCAATCTGTGGAGTAGCCATGGATATTGATTCACTTAGATAGATGAAATGCCCCCACGCTGAGAACGGGTGCTCTCTGGCGACATTTGCTGATTAAAAAAACGGCCATAATGTACCAGATTTTAGCAAAAAGCCTAGAAATATGTGATCTACTCCCGAGCATTTCTGCGATTTTTACGCTTAATGCCCATTTTCTTCCTCAGAACGAATTGATTAAACGCAACTTTATTCTAATCGATGCATAATTCAAATTGACTCTTGCTCAAAAACTGGGCTGAATACGCAATGTACCTGTCACATTATGGTGCAACAATGATTCTTGGCACCATAATAGTGCAAGCAAAGATCATTTTGGTGCAGGCAAGTGCACCAAACTAGCATTCAAAAACACAATTGCTTGAAATTAATGGAATATTTTTTTTGGCACGGTTTTGGCTTTAGTTAAAACAGCATCGATTAATGAAAAGTCAAATTGATTAATCAATGCCAGGTTTCATGAATAATTCATAAATCGAGCTTTTACCGCTTATTAACACTGGAGGTTATCCAAGATGTCAGTAGAAAACGTTCTATCGCTGATCCAAGAAAACGAAGTTAAGTTTGTTGACCTACGCTTCACTGATACAAAAGGTAAAGAGCAGCACATTTCGATCCCTGCTCACCAAATCGACGCAGACTTCTTCGAAGAAGGTAAAATGTTCGATGGTTCATCAGTTGCTGGCTGGAAAGGTATCAACGAATCAGACATGGTAATGATGCCTGACGCATCTTCTGCTGTGCTTGACCCATTCACGGAAGACGCAACACTAAATATCCGTTGTGACATCTTAGAGCCTGCAACAATGCAAGGCTATGACCGTGACCCACGCTCTATCGCAAAACGCGCTGAAGACTTCATGCGTTCTACAGGTGTTGCAGATACTGTACTTATCGGTCCTGAGCCAGAATTTTTCCTATTTGATGACGTGAAGTTCTCGACGGACATGTCAGGCTCTTTCTTCAAGATCGACGACGTAGAAGCGGCATGGAACACAGGTTCTGACTACGAAGAAGGTAACAAAGGTCACCGTCCAGGCGTTAAAGGTGGTTACTTCCCAGTAGCTCCAGTAGATTCATCTCAAGACATCCGTTCTGCTATGTGTCTAGTAATGGAAGAAATGGGTCTTGTTGTTGAAGCGCACCACCACGAAGTGGCAACGGCGGGTCAAAACGAAATCGCAACTCGTTTCAACACGCTAACAACCAAAGCTGACGAAATCCAAATCTACAAGTACGTTGTACACAACGTTGCTCACGCGTTTGGTAAAACAGCGACGTTTATGCCTAAACCACTTGTTGGCGACAACGGCAGCGGTATGCACGTTCACCAGTCTCTAGCAAAAGATGGCGTAAACCTATTTGCTGGTGACAAGTACGGCGGTCTATCTGAAATGGCGCTTTACTACATCGGTGGTATCATCAAACACGCTCGTGCAATCAACGCATTCGCTAACCCATCAACAAACTCGTACAAACGTCTTGTACCAGGCTTCGAAGCACCAGTAATGCTAGCTTACTCAGCGCGTAACCGCTCTGCTTCAATCCGTATCCCAGTGGTACCAAGCCCGAAAGCACGTCGTATCGAAGTTCGTTTCGGTGACCCAGCGGCGAACCCATACCTATGTTTCGCAGCAATGCTTATGGCTGGTCTTGACGGTATCAAGAATAAGATCCACCCAGGCGAAGCGATGGATAAAGACCTTTACGATCTTCCAGCTGAAGAAGCAGCAGAAATCCCAACTGTTGCATACTCACTAAAAGACGCGCTAGCAGAGCTAGATGCTGATCGTGAGTTCTTAACAGCGGGCGGCGTATTCTCTGACGACTTCATCGATTCATACATCGACCTTAAGTCTCAGGACGTAGAACGTGTGAACATGACAACTCACCCTGTTGAGTTCGAGCTTTACTACTCTGTGTAAGGTCGACACTGTGTAAAATGTAAACACAGCAATAAAATATTAGGCTCGCCTCGCAGGCGGGCCTTTTTTGTATTCGCCACTCAAGCTTCGACGTTTAACATGAGGGGATAATAAAAATACGCTTAGAATTTTTCCTTACAGGTCAAAGAGCTAAGCCATTGAAACGTGAAATCATCGAACAAGAGAAGGTGAGCAATGAAAGTTCAGCTTATTCCATCACTGTGTGCACTCAGCGGATTGTTAATCGCCTCTATCGCCTTCGCGCAGGTCGCGTATACGTGGGTAGATGAAAATGGCGTGGTTCACTTTAGTGATACACCAAACAAAGGAGCAAAAGCGATCGCACTGCCAAACCTTGAAGCCAGCGCACCAGCTCCTGAGGTAGAAAGTACTGAATCGCTCGCACCTCAGACTACGCCATCTACTGCATCACAAAACAAGCCAGATAAAACAACCGAGAAGCCTCTCCCATTACAACTCTCGATGCTGACTCCCAAGCACAACGAGACCATCCGCAGCAATCGAGGCATCATCAATATTCAATTAGAAACCAATCGCAAGCTTGGTATCGGTGAGCAATTGCAATTGTTACTCGATGGAAAACCTTATGGTGCGCCACAAAGCCATATAGTGTGGCAGTTAAACAATATTGACCGAGGCACTCACACACTTGCTGTGCACGCGAAAAGAAGCGGCAAGCTTATTGCATCTACTAGCCCTATAACGGTGCATTTACATAGAGCAAGTGTTAAGCCGACCGTAAAAGGGGCAAAATAGAATATCTGGTGAAAAAAATCACATCACAGCGATGCTTTTCACTTTTTCTTCTAAGATTTATTCGCCATACTTAACGTTCAATTGCACCATTATTGTGCATCGCACAATCTTAAAGCAAAACAAGGACGTAATGTGGATACCAGTCTTCCTAGTGCCATTCTCAACAATATGGTGACAGCAACGCTGATTCTTGATGATGGATTGGCCATCCGTTATGCCAATCCGGCTGCCGAATTGCTGTTTTCTCAAAGCGCCAAACGAATTATTGAACAATCACTTTCTCAATTGATTCAGCATGCGTCGCTGGATCTCGCGCTGCTCACTCAACCGTTGCAAAGTGGCCAAAGCATCACCGACAGTGACGTCACTTTCGTTGTTGATGGCCGCCCTTTAATGCTAGAGGTGACGGTTAGCCCTATCACTTGGCAAAAGCAGTTAATGCTTCTGGTCGAGATGCGCAAAATTGATCAGCAGCGCCGACTCTCTCAAGAACTGAACCAACACGCCCAGCAACAAGCAGCGAAGCTGTTAGTCCGAGGGCTTGCACATGAGATCAAAAATCCGCTTGGCGGCTTACGCGGTGCGGCGCAATTGTTAGAAAAAATGCTGCCAGAGCCCTCTCTCACCGAATATACACACATCATCATTGAGCAAGCAGACCGTTTAAGGGCGCTCGTGGATCGATTACTAGGACCGCAGAAGCCAGGTAAGAAGACACAAGAGAATCTGCACCAAATTCTTGAAAAGGTTCGCCAGCTGGTTGAATTAGAGTCACAACGCTCAATCATCATTGAACGAGATTATGACCCAAGCTTGCCAGAGATTTTGATGGATACAGACCAAATCGAACAGGCAATGCTTAATATCGTCAGCAACGCCGCACAAATTCTTAGCCATCAAGAACACGGGAAAATAACCATTCGCACCAGAACGGTGCACCAAGCCAATATTCACGGCAAACGCTGTAAACTCGCTGCTCGTGTCGAAATCACAGACAACGGCCCAGGTATTCCACCGGAACTACAAGACACGCTGTTCTATCCCATGGTCAGTGGCCGCGAGGGAGGAACTGGATTAGGGCTATCTATTTCGCAAAATTTGATCGACCAGCACAATGGAAAAATAGACGTAGAAAGCTGGCCTGGTCACACAACATTTACTATTTATCTGCCGATCTGATTGCGCTAATGGACTTCAAGTCGCGTCAGTTTTTCGGTTTGCTGCAAGGATTACTACATGAGTAAAGGATATGTTTGGGTCGTTGATGACGACAGTTCAATTCGCTGGGTAATGGAGAAAACGCTCTCCTCTGCCAACATCAAATGTGAAACCTATGCCGATGGAGAAAGCGTGTTAATGGCGCTCGAACGCGAAGTGCCGGATGTTCTAGTATCAGACATTCGCATGCCAGGTATTGATGGGTTGGAGCTACTAAAACAAGTACAGCGCGATTACCCAGACCTTCCCGTGATTATCATGACCGCGCACTCAGATTTAGATGCAGCAGTGAATGCGTACCAAAAAGGTGCTTTTGAATATTTACCAAAACCTTTTGATATTGATGAAACTTTAACTCTGGTTGAACGAGCCATTGCACACAGCCACGAAAACAAACGCGAGCAGCTCTCTCCAGAAGACATTCCAGCAGAAACGCCTGAAATTATCGGTGAAGCACCAGCGATGCAAGAGGTGTTTCGCGCCATTGGTCGTCTTTCTCGCTCCTCTATTTCAGTCTTGATTAACGGTGAATCGGGCACGGGTAAAGAACTCGTTGCTCATGCACTGCACCGTCACAGTCCACGTGCTAACAAACCTTTCATTGCGCTCAATATGGCGGCGATTCCCAAAGACTTGATCGAATCAGAACTGTTTGGCCACGAAAAAGGCGCGTTTACGGGAGCAAACAATGTTCGTCAAGGACGATTCGAACAAGCCAATGGCGGCACTCTATTTTTAGACGAAATCGGCGACATGCCATTGGACATTCAAACTCGTTTACTACGCGTTCTAGCTGACGGGCAGTTTTATCGAGTGGGCGGTCACTCTCCGATCAGTGTCGATGTACGAATTGTCGCGGCAACACACCAGAACTTAGAAAAGCTGGTGCACGAAGGTGACTTTCGTGAGGACCTATTTCATCGCTTAAACGTGATTCGCGTTCAGATCCCGGCACTGCGTGAGCGTAAGCAAGACATTGAAAAGCTTACACAGCATTTTCTTATCCGTGCGGCTGATGAGCTTGGTGTGGAAACAAAGACTCTCCACCCGTCGACCGTAGAGATTCTTAACCGTCTTGATTGGCCTGGCAACGTGCGTCAATTAGAGAATATTTGCCGTTGGTTAACCGTTATGGCCAGTGGTAGCGAAGTGTTACCAAATGACTTGCCAAGCGAACTACTCGAAGAGAAAAAATCCATTTCAGACTCTGCACATGGTAGTTGGCAAGAACAATTGGCGGATTGGGCACGGCATTCACTCGCAGCAGGAGATAAAGAACTGCTTTCTTACGCTTTACCAGAATTTGAACGCATTTTATTAGAAGCAGCCTTAGAGCACACTAAAGGTCATAAGCAAGATGCCGCTAAAGTATTAGGCTGGGGGCGAAATACACTCACCAGAAAATTAAAAGAATTGTACTGACAATCACTTACGTGGTGCATTAACAACGAGCGTCGTTTGTCACTCGATATTAATAAAAACATCAGTACAATTGTGGCGCACCACCATCTATGTGATTAGGCGATGTCTACTGCTACGACTCAAATTACACTGCGTACTGCTGTTTTGATTCCATTTGTCATGATCTTCTTACTGGCGATCGGTGTCATTGTCTACGTCCAAAAACAAAGTTACGAAGAAGTGGTCACGGATATCAGTGACAAGCAACTTTCCGTGTTAACCGAAAGTGTCCACGACCACCTCAATAGCTATCTACGTAAGCCTTTTACTGCGGTTATGGCTCTCGCGCACAACGTCAGCTATCACAACCTTTATCGCCCTCACGATACCTCAGACATTCAAAACTACCTGCTGAGTGCATTCAAAAATCTTTACCAATCGATACCGCAGTTGGATGTAATCGCATTTGGTTCAGAAAACGGCGACTTTGCAGGCTTTCGCCGCGAGCTTTCCGACGATTACACCTTAATGGTGCAAGATCGCTACACCGATGGTGATCTGGTTATTTATGGGACCAACCATGTGAGTAACAACATTCGAACGGTTATCTCCCAATACGATCCTCGCACTCGCCCATGGTATAAGCCCGTTGCGGAGAGCCAAAACGCCACTTGGTCTGAAATTTATACCAACGCTGATGAACGCCAGGATATTACGCTATCAGCCATGACGCCGGTGTACAAACACGACCAATTTGCTGGTGTTTTGGTGACAGACATTCGTATCAATACATTCAACGAATTCCTGCGCGAGTTAAAATACAACACTAAAGCGTCGGTCTACATCATGGACCCAGATCATCGTTTAATCGCTCACTCAGGCCCGGGAAGCGTCATCTCATGGGGCACAAAATTTTCGGATAAAGGGCAGCGTTTGCTTGCCGCTGAAAACGCAGACCCGATCATCAAAATCAGTGCGAGCCGCGTCCGGTCTTTCGATCTCAACAACACCAAGCAACCTTATACTTTTTCATTTGAACATGATGGACAACGTATTTTCAGTCGGCTAACCCCGTATCGAGACCAAAATGGCTTAACATGGTTTATTGGCACCTCCATTTCGGAGTCCGAGCTTCTCGGCCTGTTACCAAAAAGCCAGCAAGAGAGTTGGCTCGTTGGCATTATTGTAAGCCTATTTGGGATCGCCATCAGTTGGATCATTTTCAACCGAGTTACCAGACCAATTAACGCGACGGCCGCCGCCGCTCAGCACCTGGCAAATGGGGATTGGGATAGCGGCATGCCAAAGCCTGGTTATGTGTATGAGACAACCGTACTAGTTCATGCTTTTAATGAAATGGCGAACAATCTAAGAGCTTCATTCAAAGCATTGCGTGAACAGTTAGTTTATGACTCTCTAACACGCTTATATAGCCGTCAGGGTTTGGTCGAAATCTGTGAAAATCAGTCTCATCTTTGTCACGGCAGTTTATTTTTACTTGGTATCAACAAATTTAGAGATATCAACGACAGTGTGGGTCATCACAACGGCGACCAGTTGTTGGTCAGCATCGCTGAAAGGCTAAAACAGCAGTTTCGTGACAACGCATTATTGGCTCGGATTGGTGGTGATGAGTTCGCGGTGTTTCTCTCAAATGTCGACACTGAAACCAAAATTAAACAAACCGAGCGTCGATTACAGCAACTCTTTTCCACCCCATTTATGGTGGAAGGCGAGAATGTAGTGATGAAGATTTCACTTGGTATTGTACAAACCCAGCCAAACGAAACCATGCCTTTATGGTTACGCAACGCCAGCATCGCATTAAGTTACGCTAAACAAGACTCACTGACTGGTGTTTGTCACTACAGCCCAGAACTAGCGAGCGCTTCAAAGTTTCGTACGCAAATGCTGACCAAGATCCAAACTGGCATTGAAAACCGAGAGTTTATTCCTCATTACCAACCGATTGTGGATCTCGTCAGTGGCACAGTGTGTGGCGCCGAAGCACTGGCGCGTTGGCATAGCGACTCAGGTATGGTGTCACCATTAGATTTTATCCCAATCGCGGAAGAAAGCGGCATGATCAAAGCCATCGGCCAACAGATTCTGTTACAAGCTTGTCGCGACACTTACCAAGCGATCGAAAGCAAACAGTGGCCGTCGGACTTCCAACTGCATGTGAATATCTCCGTTAATCAACTATCTTGCCCAAGTTTTGTTGATACGGTGACAAGCGTATTGGATATCACGAAATTACCAGCAAGTAACCTCACACTAGAGATCACAGAATCACGCATCATTGATAGCGCACCGACCACACTAGAAAACATGACTAAACTGCGTGAAATGGGTATTGGTATCGCGATAGATGACTTTGGCACCGGTTACTCATCACTGGGTTACCTCCACTCTCTACCGTTTACTTGCTTGAAGATTGATCGCACCTTCATCAATCAACTCACACAAGAAAACTTAAACAGTTCAGTCGTCGCTGCCGTCATCAATATCACAGCAGGTCTCAAAACTAATGTCGTCGCGGAAGGTGTCGAGGATAGCAATCAAGCACAATTACTGCGCTCTTTAGGCTGTAATCAGGTGCAAGGCTTCTACTACAGCCGCCCTATGCCACTAGAAGAATGGCCAACACATTTGGTGAACATGAAGTAGAAAAGAGCGAGAATCGTTGATTTCCTAGTCATCCTCTACTGACAATCTACCCAACTGTTATTTATACTTAACTGCAAATCTTACCCATGTATTGTCACAGATGATGTTTGGGCCCTGTTCCAGTTCATAACTATCCGGATCGACAAAATGATAACGAAGAACCTTCCTCTTACTGATTTGCACCGTCACCTCGACGGTAACATTCGTACTAAAACGATTCTTGAGCTAGGCCAAAAGTTTGGCATTGCCCTACCAGCGTACGATATTGAGTCTCTCACTCCTCACGTTCAAATTGTCGAAGCGGAACCCTCTCTTGTTGCTTTCCTTTCTAAGCTCGACTGGGGTGTTGCTGTACTGGGCGATCTAGATGCGTGTCGTCGTGTCGCGTACGAAAACGTAGAAGACGCGCTAAACGCACAAATCGATTACGCAGAGCTGCGTTTCTCTCCTTACTACATGGCGATGAAACACAAACTACCAGTAGCGGGGGTTGTTGAAGCCGTCGTGGACGGTGTGCAAGCGGGTATGCGCGATTTTGGCGTGAAAGCCAACCTGATCGGTATCATGAGTCGCACATTTGGCACTGACGCATGTCAACAAGAACTGGACGGCATTCTGAGCCAGAAAGATCACATCGTTGCCGTCGACCTTGCGGGGGACGAGCTAGGCCAACCGGGTGATCGCTTTGTGTCTCACTTCAAGCAAGTACGCGATGCTGGCCTTGGGGTAACGGTCCATGCTGGTGAAGCAGCAGGTGCAGAGAGCATGTGGCAAGCAATCAATGAGCTGGGCGCAACTCGTATCGGTCACGGCGTAAAAGCGATTCACGATCCAAAACTGATGGATTACCTAGCAGAAAACCGCATTGGTATTGAATCTTGCCTGACGTCAAACTACCAAACAAGTACAGTAGAAACGCTAGAAAACCACCCTCTCAAGCAGTTCCTAGAGCATGGCGTTCTTGCGTGTCTGAACACTGACGATCCAGCGGTTGAAGGCATCGAACTGCCATACGAATACGAAGTAGCAGCACCAGCCGCTGGTCTGAGCCAAGACCAGATTCGCCAAGCGCAAATCAATGGCCTTGAGATTGCGTTCCTTTCAGAAGCAGAAAAAGCGGAACTGAGAGAAAAAGTAAAAGATCGCGCTTAAATCCAGCGAAAACATAAAAAATGCCAGCATCTGCTGGCATTTTTTATATCTTGAATCTGTATCTCTGATTAAATAACACGAGAGAATTGTTGCTGACGCGCCTTCGCTCGCAGGTACTTATCGAAGCTCATACAAATATTACGGATCAGCAAACGACCTCGCAGCGTCACACGAATTTCATTGTCATCCACTTCCACCAGCTCATCGTTAATAAAGGTCTGAAGTAGCTGTAAGTCTTCTTTAAAGTACTGATCAAACTTCACTTTAAACTCAGACTCAATGGCTTTCTTGTCTAACTTGAAGTTACAAATCAGCTGCTTAATCACTTCACGACGGAGCAAATCATCGGAGTCCAGCGAGACCCCTTTCCATAGAGCGTGACGAAGTTCGTTGACTTGAGCGTAGTATTTCTTCAGCTCTTTCTGGTTTTGCGCGTAAGCATCGCCGATCATCGAGATTGCAGAAACACCAAAGCCAACCAAGTCACATTCACCTTGTGTGGTGTAGCCTTGGAAATTGCGATGCAAAATACCTTCGCGCTGGGCAACAGCAAGTTCATCGTCCGGCAAAGCAAAGTGGTCCATACCGATAAATTGGTAGCCAGCACCAGTCAGTGTCGCGATGGTGTCTTGCAGAATCGCCATCTTCTCCTCTGCTTTTGGCAGGTCTTCGTCTTTAATCTTACGCTGCGCTGCAAATAGCTGTGGCATGTGCGCGTAGTTAAACACGGATAGACGGCCCGGCTGCATCTCTAGCACTTGTTCTAGAGTCTTGGCAAAAGATTCTTTGGTCTGCTTCGGTAAACCGTAAATCAAATCTAGGTTCGTCGAACGAAAGCCTAACTCTTTTGCGCGCGCAACCATCGCAACGATGAACTCTTCATCTTGCTCACGATTCACCAGTTTTTGCACTTCTTTGTTGAAGTCCTGCACACCGATGCTCAAGCGATTGAAGCCTTCACTACGCAGATGATCCAGCATGGTCAGCTCGATTTCACGCGGGTCAACCTCGATACTGATTTCAGCATCGCTACTAAAAGTAAACTCTTGGCGTAGCAGGCTCATTACACGCGTGATTTGCTTTTCAGAGAGAAACGTCGGTGTACCACCACCAAAATGCAATTGCGTCACAGTGCGACCAACAAGTAATGCAGCACGTTGACGAATTTCGTGTTCAAGCACGTCGAGGTATTCATCCGCTTTGTGCGAGTGGCGTGTAATGACTTTATTACATCCACAGTAGTAACAAAGCTTGTGACAGAACGGAATGTGTACGTACAGCGATAATGGGCGTTCTGGGTATTGAGTGCATGCCATATCATAATCAGAAATGGTGAACGCTTCATGAAACTCCAGCGCCGTTGGGTACGACGTATAACGAGGCCCGGAATAGTTGTACTTATCCAATACCGCTTGATCCCAGACGATTTGCTGTTTCGATTCAGTGTGTTGATTCGACATGGTGGTACTTTCCGTTAAATGCTAGGGCAACGAAAGCCGTCACCCGATATTCAGAGCCGCTATTTTGCCATACGACGATGACAAGCGTGGCAACGCCGACTGGCTTTTTAAGTATAAAACTAAAGAAGTGCTAGCGTGATCACGATACCCCCATTAGCCATAAGGAGACTATTGGGGGTCGCGCTTAAATCATCTGAATATTGATTTGATTATTCAGTGGCTGGACGTTTTTCTGCAACACTTTGAGCTCCTCAATAATCGCATCAGTGAGGCGGCTTTCCGCTTTATGACGCGTCAAGTTCTGTTGCATACGCTCTTTCTTGGCAAGTTGTTGGCGTTCTTCGCCACGCGCCATATCTTTCACGATGTGGTAAAGCTCAGAAATCGCAGGGTACGTTTTATCGAAATCAACGCGGTCTTCACCTTGTACATAATCCATGATGTTATACACACGGATACTGATTTCAGATAAATCGCACTGGCCTTGAATGCCCGCCTGACACAAGGTATGCACATTCTCAAAAATGTTGGCGTTACGTTTGTCTATCGCCAATTTTTGATGCTTCAGCTGCAATTCCTTTTGCTTTTTCAATTGAAGCAGAAGGTAACCTGCATAAGAAGCGAGTGCGATGATAATCACAACACCAGCAATAGCTAATAAGGTTACATTCATAGCTTAATTATCCTTTATAGTCGTCGAAATTAATGTCGTCGAAATCTGCCAGCAAGTCATCATCGTTGCGCGTGCTTTTCTCAGCAGGTGCAGTGAAGTCTTCCTCTTCTTCAGGTTCCAACAAACCTAGTTGTTCCATTAGCTTCTCAATGCGATCGAGTTTCTCATCGACGAATTTCTGTAGACCTGTGCCCAGGTTTTCACCCGCTTCAATACGGTCTAGCAACACGTTCAATTGCGCGTCATTTTCTAGCATCTCTAGTTCTTGCTCTGCCGACAAACGACGCTCTTGCTTCGTCATTTTCTTCGCAGGTTCAACAATCAGAGGTATTTTCTTTTTGCTGCCTAAGCGCGGGTCGCGATTTTGTGCAGCAGCTTGCTTTTTCTGCTCGTTAACTTCTGAGTTACGGTTACCCGTTTTCAGACCTTTACGCTTTTTAGCACGCTTGCGTAAGCGGCCTTCCACATCAGATTCTGTACGGTTACGAGTTACAACAAACTCAGGTGCACCAGCGGCACCCGGTTTTCTAGATTTTTTACTACGGCTCATTACTGGGCTTTCCTCAGTAAAATTACATCATTACCAATAAATTCGAGTTCGAGCTTATCCCGCTCAGCTAGGAACTGGAACGTTTCACGGCTAAAGAACACCACATGAGTTGGATCGTTCTTGTAGTGCCATGATTGAAAGGCTTCAACATCGATGACCATTTTCGTCATCAGGCCTATCCAGCCCCCTGGCTTAACTAAATTCAACCATTGCTTCCACACCAAATCTGGGTGGTAGAGGTGCTCTATCACCTCTGTTGCTGTCATGAAGTCGTACGTTTTTTCTAAAACCGACGTATCAGGGTGGTAGTAGAGATCGTACAACGCCATGTTGTGCCCCGCCTCTTCCAGCATCAAGGAGAGCGTTGGGCCAGGACCACAACCAAAGTCGATACCATTTGATTGTGGAGAAATTCGCTCTGTGATCGGGTCAGCAATACGCGACAAAAAGCTTCGGTAACCCAAATCATCGGGGTTGTTCTCATGCAAATCATAGTGAGCTTTTTCGCTTTCCGCATCCAAACGTTGGTCTGGATTTACGAATACCAAGCTGCACTGCTCACATTGAAGATATTCACGACGCTTATCTTCAAAATAATGGTGAGTGCGCTGATTTTGGCATAAAGGACAGGTATGCATGCTGACTTCCTCAAACAGGGATGCGAAACATACCAGAAAGTGAACTCGGATTGGAGTGTTGTTGAGTATTTTTTCAGCAATTTTTATTAAAAAACTTTGTTTACAACCTATAAAGCTAAATAAGTGCAGTAATCTCAATTCAAGTTACGACTGAGCAAGTCAACGGATATAAAAAAAGCGACAGTCAGACTGTCGCTTTCTAAGTGCCATCAATTGGCGAAACTGTGTTGCACACATTTGGTGCACCAATGATCCCTTTGTTTTTAGAGCTTTCCCTGCCAAAAAGAGTTGTTTTTCATCTTCCTGATGAGTTTTGGCTATCCGTTTACTTCCTGTCTACTGAGCAACTTCCTGTGCCTGATCCGTTTCACTGTCTTAACCGTCAGACGAGATGACCATCCTTATCTGATAGGCTCCCTACCTATCTAAATCCCTTTCTAAATCACCAAGCATCCGAGCTACATCCTTGGAGACCTAAACCGTGGTCTTAAATCCTTACATTCACTCCCTGTGAACGACTTCTACTTTACGCCATCCCGTTATGCTCACAAGTAATGGGTTGAAAAAATAATCCGCCTATTTTTCTAAAAAATCAAAATTATCATTTAATCAAAAGCTTAAAAACACTAACAAGAAAAAGCCAACATCAAGTATGGCAAATGTCTCACAAACTGCCGAGCCAACTATCGCTTTCGCATCCAAACTCGACTGTGATATCTGTCACGAACAAAAATGCCCTAGTGGATTCACTAGGGCATTTTTGTACAAGTTGCTCGAACGATGTAGGGACATCTACCCAACCAGCTCAAGATGCAGGATCTTGAGCGATTTAGGTATATTAGTGCAGACCGCCAACGTATTTAGACAGCACTTCGATATCTTCGTCTGTCATTTTCTTCGCGATGTCGCGCATCATGGCATTCATATCATTGCCACGGTCGCCATCACGGAATTTTTCTAGCTGAGCTTTGATGTAGTCAGCATGCTGACCAGAAATTTTCGGGAAACCTGAAAGCTCAGTACCATTGCCACGAGGACCATGACATGCAATACATGCGGTTAGGCCACGCTCGGCATCACCAGCGGTATAAAGCGTTTTGCCTTTTGCTACTACATCTTCAGGTGTTGAGTTTTCTGAAACTGGTAGCGAAGCGTAGTAAGCAGATAGGTCTGCGATATCTTCATCGCTCAGTGGCATTGCCATACCACTCATTACAGGATCGTAACGACCTTGTTTACCACCACTTGTCATGCCTAGCTTAAGTTCTTTTAACTGCTTCTCAAGATACTTAGCGTGTTGGCCTGCGAGTTTCGGGTACGTTGTTATTGCACTGTTGCCATCTGCTCCGTGACAGGCGACACAGGTTTGTGATTTTGCTTTACCAGCCTCAATATTACCTTGGGCCCATACTGAGCAACTGGCTAAAAGACTCAAAATTAGCGCTAATTTCTTCATGACATTCCATTATAATTATCAAGCTTCCAGTACCACGGAATGTGAACATACCGCGTACACTCATGGTACAATAGGCGACCTTATGCCGAGCACGGTTATTTTACACATTTTCACAAAAAAGTAATCAATCGACTACACAAAGTCGAGATGGAGTTAACAGTGAGCGTAAAAATTCATTACCAAAATACGCATTTCATCACCAGCGCACCCGATATTCGTCACCTGCCGGAAGACGAAGGTGTCGAAATTGCGTTTGCAGGACGCTCAAACGCTGGTAAATCGAGTGCACTTAACCGTCTAACTAATCAAAAAAGCTTAGCCAAGACATCAAAGACACCTGGTCGTACGCAATTAATCAACCTTTTCAAAGTAGAAGAAGGTTGTCACATTGTCGATCTACCTGGATACGGTTTTGCTCAAGTACCGGTAGAGATGAAAAACAAATGGCAGAAATCTTTGGGTGAATACCTACAGAAACGCGAGTGCCTAAAAGGCTTAGTGGTTCTAATGGACATTCGTCATCCAATGAAAGATCTCGACCAACAAATGATTTTCTGGGCCATCGATAGCCACATTCCTGTGCAAGTTTTGCTAACCAAAGCAGATAAACTAAAAAGTGGTGCACGCAAACAAACTCTACTGAAAGTTCGTAAGCAAGTAGAAACTTTCGGTGGTGACGTTTCTGTTGATGTGTTCTCTTCACTGAAAGGATTAGGTGTCGATCAGCTACGTGCAAAACTGGATACCTGGTTTGCACCAGCACTAGCACACCTGATAGAAGAAGACGAACAAGAGATACCAGCGAGCGATGAAGAATAATTAACAATATTTGTTAAATTTCTTCGACACGGCCCTGCCATTTGGTGGGGCTTTTGTTTATCTGAACTAAATAACAGGCAATAAAAATCCCCGCCTTCCTGGCAGGGATAACGGGAGAGAAAAATTGGTAATTATTGTTATGTGACGAAGCATTGCTGAACTGAGATTCGATTTCAATAGGTTAAAAAGCGCTCTTGTTTCCTGTGTATCACCAAACATTCACTCCAAAAACACCCAATAGCGTTACAATTCAGACAGTTAAGCCAAGCAAATCTTCAAAAAGATGTAACTTAGTTTCTTTCAAGAAAAAATAATAGTGTGACTGGCGTAAATTTACAGGATGAATAACGCAATAAATTTGAAGGAAAAATCGAGATTTTGCAGTGACTTAGAAAGGTCAAAAAAGAAGGTTTTTGAAGGCTAACTTTAAGCTGCTGATCCAAAAGAATAATTTTCTTTCGCCCAATAAAAAACGCCCCAGTCAAAAACTGACTGGGGCGGCTGAATCAGCCTAATCCAATAACGTGAAACAAAAGGTCTGAAAGATAGAACATCTTACCTCTGTACCCTACGAGTATTAATGTACAACAATTGGTCAGAATTGCAAAGAATTTTTGTAGTTTTTTTTCATGAAATTTTTATTAAGCAACATCAAAGTTAACTTTGCGCTAGCTTTTTTAATCTCAAAAAAAAGCCAGCGTTTGTGCGCTGGCTCATAATTAATTGGTTATTTTGGTCTAAAAGTGACTAATGAGCTTGATCCCAGTTATCACCGTGACCTGCTTCTGCAACCAACGGTACTTTTAGCTCTGCTGCAGATTCCATCAATTTCTGTACTTTACTTTCAATTTCGGACAATGATGACTCTTCAACTTCAAAGACCAATTCATCGTGTACTTGCATTAATAACTTCACACGACCATTGCCTTCTTCCTGAATCCACTGATCAACCAACAGCATCGCTTTCTTAATGATGTCCGCTGCCGTACCTTGCATTGGTGCGTTGATTGCCGCACGTTCAGCAGCTTTACGACGCATCCCGTTGCGCGATTTGATTTCTGGCAAATGCAAACGTCGACCAAAAATCGTTTCAACATACCCTTTATCTGCTGCTGTGCTGCGTGTGTCTTCCATGTACTGCATCACGCCTGGGTAACGTTCAAAGTATGTATCCATGTACGCTTGAGCCTCACCACGAGGAATGCCTAATTGCTTCGCCAAACCAAACGCACTCATGCCGTAAATAAGACCGAAATTAACCGCTTTCGCACGACGACGTTGCTCACTTGAAACGTCCTCAATAGAAACACCCATGATTTCTGCTGCGGTTGCCGCGTGGATATCTTTGCCATCACGGAATGCATTCAATAAAGCTTGGTCGCCAGAAAGGTGCGCCATGATGCGCAGTTCGATTTGCGAGTAGTCGACCGCTAAGATTTTATGCCCTGATGGCGCGACAAACGCTTGACGAATACGACGGCCAGCTTCGTTACGAATTGGAATGTTCTGTAAGTTCGGATCAGTAGAAGATAGACGACCCGTTGCAGTCACTGCTTGGTGGTAAGAAGTATGCACGCGCCCCGTTGATGGGTTGATCATCTTCGGCAGTTTGTCGGTGTAAGTTGATTTTAGCTTCGCCAAACCACGGTATTCCAAAATCAGTTTTGGTAGTGGGTAGTCTAGCGCGAGTTCTTGCAGAACTTCTTCATTCGTCGATGGTGTGCCTGATGGCGTTTTCTTCACAACCGGTAAACCCATTTTTTCAAATAGGATGGCTTGTAATTGCTTTGGCGAGTTCATGTTAAACTCTTGCTCTGCAATTTCGTACGCTTTCTTTTCAAGCTCATCAAGGCGAGCGGTAATCTCGACCGACTGCGCACTCAGCTTCATTTCATCGATAAAGACCCCAGTGCGTTCAATGCGCGAAAGAACTGGCACCAACGGCATTTCAATCTCTTCGTAAACTGTCTTCAGGCTTTCATCCTGCTCGATATTAGCAAACAAGCGATTGTGCAGACGAAGGGTCACATCCGCATCTTCTGCCGCGTATGGCGATGCTTGTTCCAGTTCGATTTGGTTAAACGTAAGCTGATTTTTGCCTTTACCTGCAATTTGCTCAAAAGAAATGCAGCTGTGCTGTAGGAAGCGAAGCGCCAAGCTGTCCATATCGTGTTTACCGCCGACACTGTTGTAGATATACGATTCCAACATCGTGTCGTGCTTAATACCTTTTAGCTCAATGTCGTAACGAGCGAGTACAGACGCATCATACTTTAAGTTTTGACCGACTTTTGCTTTCGCTGCATCTTCAAGAATTGGCTTCAGCTGTTCTAGTACCCAATCACGATCAAGCTGTTCAGGCGCATCTAAATAGTCATGTGCAACTGGCACATAAGCCGCAATACCTTCATCGACAGCGAATGACAAACCAACTAGATTCGCTAGCATGTAATCTAGGTTATCGGTCTCCGTATCAAATGCAAACAGCTCAGCCGTTTGAAGTTTATCTAGCCAAGCATTGAAGGTTTCTTTATCCAGAATTGTTTCATATTGGCTGCGATCGATTGTTACCGCAGAAGTTTCCATCTCGGCTTGAGAAGAAGAAGCTTGTGAAGATCCTGCAAGCTCTACGGCCTCCACAGATCCAGAACCGCCTTCAAGTAGTTCATTCAACCAAGATTTAAACGTCAGTTGGCCATACAGCTTCACTAATTCGTCTTTATTTGGTTCCGCTTTCAGCAATGATTCTGGCGTTTCCTCAAGCTCAACATCCAATTTGATGGTCGCGAGCTCATACGAAAGCATGGCATTTTCTTTGTTGTCGATGAGCTTTTTCGCCATGGTTTTAGAACCACGGAAACCAAGCCCTGCAATATCATCGAGGTTTTCATACAACTTCGTCAGACCACCAATACCTTGCAGTAGTGCGGTCGCTGTTTTATCACCGACACCCGGTACACCAGGAATGTTATCTACTTTATCGCCCATCAGTGCTAAGTAGTCGATGATCAATTCAGGTGGAATGCCAAACTTTTCAACCACACCTTCACGATCCATTACGACGTTCGTCATGGTGTTGATCAAGGTAATGTTATCATCCACTAGCTGCGCCATGTCTTTATCACCAGTACTGATCAATACAGGCATGCCCTTTTGTGATGCTTGGTATGCTAACGTACCGATGACGTCATCCGCCTCGACGCCAGGAACACAGATCAGCGGCAAACCCATTGCACGAATAACATTGTGTAATGGTTCAATTTGACAACGCAGGTCATCCGGCATTGGCGGACGATTCGCTTTGTATTCTGCATACATATCATCACGAAAGGTTTTTCCCTTTGCATCGAAAACCACCACGATGCGCTCAGACGCAAACTGACGCATCATGCTGCGTAACATGTTCACGACGCCGTAAACGGCATTAGTTGGAATTTCACCATTGCTCATGGTGCCCGGGTAGGCGTGAAAAGCGCGATATAGGTAAGAAGAGCCGTCGATAAGGATCAACGGATTTTCAGGAATACTTGCCATAATTGTCTGTATCCAATTCAGTACTTGAGAGATCTGCCTAGGATGCCATGACTGCTGATCTGAATCTATCTTGTTCGCTCGATCTAGGTCGCGTAAATTTTTCCGACTTTATTCACGAAAACACCACCTCCTGTGGATAACTCTGTTTATAGAAATTATCCACTGGTTATCCAATAACAAAAAACACAAGAAAGCACCAACCCAAACCATTGATTAATAACAACAAATTCGCATAACGGCGAGAAGATCAACGATCCTAAAATGATCATCGCATGTGGAAAAGATATTAATAGTGACGTCAAATAGAAATCGTAGAAAAGAAAAAAGCGACCCGAATGGGGTCGCCTAGCAGAAGTGGTAAAGCAAATTCTGTAAATAGAGCAGCTTAACCAAGAAGCTATAAATTACACTGGAAGCAATGTGAGCAATGTCGTGTCAAAAAGAATTCGTGCAAGTTCTCGGAAAAATGTTTCATCACTTCTCAACTTTCAGTTAATTAACTTCTGTTAATAAGTCACTCAACGTCCTTGTGAACTTTCCTCATTCCCTAAGACAGGTTTAATAATAATGATTCTCATTTCGTAGTCAACAGTTAAATGAGAAAAAATCTCATTTATTTTCACATTGCTTTAATGAAATGCACTCGAGATTCTCGAAGATTTACTTTTTCTTCAAACTTTTCAATGATATAGCCATTTCTTAATAACAAGCGAAGCATAGCCGGAAACTGGTTTCGAGATTTCACTTTTAATGTGTTGTAGCCTTGTTCTGCCACCCAATCCTCTTGAGCTTCCAAAAGCAGTTGTGCCACGCCTTCATTTCGAGCTTCAGGGACAACACCACCTAACCAGCTATAGAAAACACCATCCTCTAATTCGTAACCTATTTTGAAGCCGACAATCGTGCCATTTTTTTCTGCAACGAGGATTAAACTGTTTTTCTCTTCTAAACGTTGAGTCATGGAGTCTACCGTTTCTCCTTTCGAAAACTCGGTAACACGCGCCACAACTTGAAGTGCTTCTTCCAATGTGCCTTCACGAATCAGCATTGTCATTATTCTCTTCTCCAAAATAAAAATACCCAAGCACCTTGGATTGTTACTGTTGTAATCCGCCTGAGGTTACTTGGGTATATACAGACGAACAACTCTTGTTGGTCTGGTATTTCTCACTGAGCGATAATTACTCTTCTGTCGCTTCCGGAGTACGATTTAGGTGTTGAGCAGTTTGTGCATTCTCTTCTGCCAACCACTCAGCAACGTCTTTCGCAAAGTACGTTAAGATGCCATCTGCACCTGCACGTTTGAAGCACAATAGTGATTCCATCACAATTTCACGCTCTTTGAGCCAGCCATTCATGATCGCCGCTTTATGCATCGCGTACTCGCCAGAGACTTGATAAGCAAATGTCGGTACTTGAAGTTCAGTTTTTACTCGGCGAACTACATCTAAGTATGGCATACCAGGTTTAACCATCACCATGTCCGCACCTTCATTGATGTCTAGCGCCACTTCGTGAATCGCTTCATCAATGTTTGCTGGGTCCATTTGGTAGTTTTTCTTGTTGCCGCCTTTTAGATTTGAAGAAGAGCCAACCGCATCACGGAATGGTCCGTAGTAGTTCGATGCGTACTTAGCCGAGTAAGCCATGATTTGAGTATGAATGTAGCCCGCGTTTTCTAATGCTTCGCGGATCTTACCAATTCGGCCATCCATCATGTCTGAAGGCGCGACTACGTCAGCACCCGCTTCTGCATGAGACAAAGCCTGCTTAACCAATACTTCTGTGGTTTCATCATTCATTACGTAGCCATCTTCATCGATGATGCCGTCTTGGCCATGTGTCGTGAATGGGTCGAGTGCCACGTCTGTGATTACACCAATTTGAGGAATGTGTTCTTTAAGTGCTCGTACTGCTCGCTGAACCAAACCTTCTGGGTTGTAGGCTTCAGTAGCACATAAGCTTTTAGCGTCTTGGTTTACGACAGGGAAAAGCGCGATTGCTGGAACGCCTAGATTTGCAAGGTATTGTGCTTCTTCTAGCATTAAATCAATCGACAAACGCTCTACACCCGGCATGGACTCCACGCTCTCACGACGATCTTTACCCATAAGAATGAACATTGGGTAAATCAGATCATTAACAGAAAGTTGGTTCTCAGCCATCAAACGACGACTAAAATCGTGCTTACGTAAACGACGCATACGGCGTGCAGGGAATGGACCTTGAATTGATACAGACACCATTTTCTCCTTGTCTGGACGGTTATGATGATCAAATCATCTGGTGAACAAAATCATATCACTCTTGATGCATGTTGCGAGTGACAATCTGGAAAAAGGTAATGAAAAAAACTGAAAATGACCCAGCACTCACACTCAAGTATACTTCGAATACGAAACCAACCATGAAGCACAGAGAGTAACGATGATCGATACCCACGCGCACATCTATGCTAGCGAATTTGATAACGACCGCGATGAAGTAGTACAACGCGCCTTAACGCAAGGCATTAATAAAATCCTGTTGCCAAACATCGATCTGGACTCAATTGAGCCCATGCTAAAAACCGAAGCGGCATATCCTGACGTATGCCACTCAATGATGGGGCTGCACCCTTGCTATGTGGATAACAACGTTGAGCAAACGTTGGAGATCATCCGCGGCTGGTTTGAGAAACACAAGTTTATTGCGGTGGGCGAAATCGGTATCGACCTGTATTGGGACAAAACCTATCGTGCTGAGCAAGAAATGGCGTTCGTAGCTCAACTTAACTGGGCAAAAGAGATGGATTTACCGGTCGTTATCCACACTCGTGATTCGATTGAAGAAACACTCACTTTGCTACGACAAGAGCAAGATGGTCGTCTGCGTGGTGTATTCCACTGTTTTGGAGGCAGCTTAGAAGAAGCGCAAGCAATCAATGAGCTAGGCTTCCACTTAGGCTTGGGTGGCGTATCGACCTTTAAGAATGGCGGGATGGATAAAGTCATTCCACATTTGGATATGCAGTGGGTCATTTTAGAAACCGACTGTCCATATTTAGCGCCTGTGCCACACCGTGGTAAACGTAATGAACCAGCCTACACTTCTCTCGTTGCACAACGTGTTGCCGACTTGCGTGATGTCGACATCGCAACCATCGATGCCATAACGACTGAGAATGCCAAAAAGCTGTTTAATATTTAATTCACGAGAATTGAAAAAAGCGACGAAATCAACGTCGCTTTTTTATCACCTAAACTATTGAATGAACGATTCAACCCGTTGAAATAGTAGAACAATCCATACAAAATTATTGATAAACATAATAATTAACTAGCAACTCTACTTACTTCTCATATCGTCACTTTACTTCGTCCGCTTTGCAAAACTGTCGACAACTCGACACATTATTTTTCTATACTGATTTACGCCCATTAATTAGCACAAATGTAAAACAGCATGAATATGGAAGTTGAAGTGTGTACACATGGTGCTTACTTACAACGCGTACCGCGCAGTTTTTTTCAAAAGCTGCTGGGCATCAAGGAAGTATACGTATGCACAAAATGTGGTTACGTCATGAAAGTTAAGTAATTAGCCCAAGAAAAAACCAACCGCAAAAAAAAGCGGCTCAATTGAGCCGCTTTTCACATCTAGATTAGCCTTATTCTTCGGTTTCCGCTTCTACTTCTTCGCTTCGACGAGTATAAAAACGCGCGAAGAACAAACCGACTTCAAACAGTAAACACATCGGAATAGCGAGTAAGGTTTGCGAGATCATGTCTGGTGGCGTTAACACCATACCTACGACAAACGCAGCCACTATAATATAAGGACGTTTCTGTCTTAAATCTTCTGGTGTAGTGGCCCCAGTCCAACACAACAAAATAATCGCAACAGGCACCTCGAATGCGATACCAAACGCCATAAATAGCGCCAGCACAAAGTCGAGATAACTCGAGATATCAGTTGCAAACTCTACTCCACCAAGAGAGATGGCGGTAAAGAAGCCAAACACCAATGGAAATACCACGAAGTAGGCAAATGCCACTCCACAGTAGAACAATAGCGAACTAGAGAACAGCAGTGGCATGATCAATCGACGTTCATGCTTGTACAAACCTGGCGCTACAAATGCCCACACTTGATACAAGATAAACGGCACCGCAATAAATACCGAAGCAATTAACGTCAGCTTAAGTGGCGTAAAAAAAGGTGACGCTACATCCGTAGCAATCATGGTCGCGCCTTCAGGTAGACGTTCTACTAAAGGTGCGGAAACAAACTCGTAAATGTGGTTAGAGAAATAAATTAGTCCGACAAACACGACCAACACTGCGAGGATTGAGCGCAGTAGTCGGTTGCGAAGCTCCAACAAATGACTAATTAAAGGTTGTGTCTGCTCGACGGTAGACATGGCAAACCTCTTATTAAAAACCAGATCAAAAAGGAGCTACCAATCACTAGTAGCTCCTCCTAATGAGACTATTCGGCTTTCTTATCTGCCGCTGTAACCTTGCTCTCTTGCGCTTTCTCTACCTTTTCTGCTGCTGGCTCTGTTTTTACAGGCTCAGCCTCTGAATCGGTGTTCTTTGCGTAAGGACGATTTACAGATTGCGCTGCCTTCTTCAACTCTTCAACTGAAGATTTCAACTCAGGGGACAAATCATCCATCCCCATTTGTTCTGCTTTGCGCAAGTTTTCTTGCAGCTCTTGGACTTTCAGCTCGTGTGACAATTCGTCTTTGACGCTATTTGCCATACTCTTAGCGGCACCGATAAAGCGAGACACGCTGCGAATAGCATGAGGCAAACGCTCCGGCCCAAGAACGACCAGACCAACAACAGATATTAATACCAGTTCCCAAAAACCGATATCAAACACGTTTTACGCCTGCTCTTTGTCTTTTTTCGTTTCAGGAGCAGCTTCTTTTTTCTGCTGCTCTTCTAGACTTTTTGGTTCGAAGTCTGCGTCTTTGTCATTTTTCGCAGGTTCATCTTCGCTCATCGCTTTTTTGAAGCCCTTAACGGCACCACCCAGATCGCCACCGATACCGCGTAGTTTCTTTGTTCCGAATAGCAATACAACAATTACAGCAATGATTAGAAGTTGCCAAACACTGATACCACCCATTCTCTTTACCTCGGGTCTTTAAACAAACAAAAATATTTCAAGAGTTTAACGTCTATTGACGATAAGCTCGCCAACTAAGCAGCCAAAATGTGACACCTGCGATACCGCAGGCCAACGAAAGCTGCTCAAAAGCATCGTTCACCAATATTGCCGAGCATACGACTAAAGTCGCGCCAACGCCAAACAAAAACTTTCCTGTCGCCTGCTGGCGCTTGCTCTGGCGATACCCTTGATAAAGCTGATCCATACGTTGATTCATCGCTTTACCTTGTTTCAGGCTATCGTAAAGTAGCTCTGGCAGTTCAGGTAATTTCTCTGCCCAAAATGGTGCGCGGTCTTTAATCGCATTCACTAGAGCTTGCGGCCCAACTTGATTCATCATCCATTCTTCCAGGAATGGTTTTGCGGTCTCCCACAAATCAAGTTGAGGATATAGCTGCCTACCAAGCCCTTCCACGTACAACAGCGTTTTTTGCAACAGTACAAGTTGTGGCTGAACCTCCATATTGAATCGACGTGCCGTGTTGAACAAATTCAACAACACATGACCAAAGGAGATTTCGCACAATGGCTTAGCAAAAATAGGCTCACACACAATGCGAATCGCGAACTCAAACTCATCGACATTGGTATCCGCAGGCACCCACCCTGAATCCACATGTAACTCCGCCACTCGGCGGTAGTCACGATTGAAAAACGCCAGGAAGTTTTCCGCCAGATAACGCTTGTCTTCGCTATTAAGTGTACCAACGATTCCGCAATCTAGCCCTATCCACATTGGGTTCTCTGGATGTTCGGGTTTGACGAACACATTACCCGGATGCATATCAGCATGGAAAAAGCTGTCTCGGAACACCTGAGTGAAGAACACACTCACACCGCGTTCCGCGAGCAATTTCATATTGGTGCCATTTGCTTTCAAGCCTTCAATATCAGAGACTTGAATGCCATATATTCGCTCAGAAACCATGACAGTTTCATTACTGAAGTCGGGAAAAACTTCAGGAACATACAATTCTTCGCTGCCCTCAAAGTTGCGGCGCAACTGAATGGCATTCGCCGCCTCACGTCGCAAGTCGAGTTCATCAAGCAGGGTTTTCTCGTACTCACGCACGACTTCAACTGGTTTTAAACGACGTGCTTCAGGCATCGCTCCGGCGACTATACGCGCCATTCGGTGCATCAGTTTTAGATCTGAATCAATGACTGGGCGAATATCTGGGCGGATAACCTTTAATACCACTTCTTGGTTAGTGTCTTTTATGCGCGCAGTATGTACCTGAGCAATCGACGCAGACGCCAGTGGTTTGATATCAAACTCGGTAAACCATTTTTCTAACGGACCACCTAATGCTTGCTCCATCTGCTTTTTTGCCAACTCGCCATCAAAAGGCGCGACTTGGTCTTGAAGTAAAGCTAGGGGATCAGCGATATACGGAGGAAATAAGTCACGGCGCGTCGACATCATCTGACCGAACTTAATCCAAACCGGCCCCAGCTCTTGCAGTGCTAAACGCAGACGTTCACCGAGTGGTTTTTCTGGGTGCTTGTTCTTAATCCAAAACAAGCTTTTGCGCAGTAAAAGCGGCGCTTTGGTCAGTTGGTGATCGGGAAGCAGCTCATCTAAGCCGTATTCCAGTTGTACTTTGGCGATGTGGTATAAGCGCTTTAGTTCTGCTGGCGTCATGGTTTCTCCAATGCAGGCTTATCTGCATCCAGCTTATTCAGCAAAGCCGTTAAACGAGCTTCAATGCGAGAAGCCTGGCTGCGAACCTCATCAACTTGGTCGCAGAAATAGGCCACTTCTAACGGAGCGGGAGCCAGTTTCCATTCTTCAGTCACTACTTGCGCCAGATGACGCTGGTGTTTTTCTGCTTGAGACGCAAGAAAGTTGCCGATGTTTTTTGAACCTTGCACAAAGGTATGTGCGGCGACATCGCCAGTCACGCGAGACAACCACTCTTCAACATCTGGTTTGCAATCCACCATCAACTGAGAGAATTTCTGCGCCAATTGAATATCGCCTTCAAGTTCAAGTTTATCTTGTTTAATAAGACGAGTGATGTTGGCCTGATCGCGCAGCTCTGGTAACACACTCAAGTTGAGCGATAGGTAGCAGTTAGGCTGCCCTTCGTAATAACCAAGCACATCAATTTGCTGACTAAAAACGAATGTCAGTGTTTTATTGATCTCTTTCAGGTGAACTTGAATAACTTGACCTTTTAGACGCGCTAAACGACGGCCCAATGCAGGGTCGTCTTTGATCAGTGTATTCAGTGACGTTTCAATCACAGCGGTGATAAGTGGTTCAAATGGCATGCCGTTAACCCTTAGAATTTATAACCGCGATGCAAAGCCACAATACCACCAGTTAAGTTGTAGTATTTGGTGTTTTCAAAACCTGCGTCTTGCATCATGCCTTCCAGCGTTTCTTGGTCTGGATGCATACGGATTGACTCCGCTAGGTAGCGGTAACTCTCTGAGTCATTCGCAACTAGCTCACCGATTCTCGGCAACAAGTGGAATGAATATGCGTCGTATACTTTCGATAACGGCTCTAGCACTGGTTTTGAAAATTCCAACACCAATAGACGGCCGCCTGGCTTCAGTACGCGGAACATTGAACGAAGCGCTTTGTCTTTGTCAGTCACATTACGCAAACAAAAACTGATGGTGATGACATCAAAATAATCATCTGGGAACGGCAGTTCTTCTGCGTTGGCTTGAACGTAATGCACGTTACCCACAATACCGTTATCACGCAGTTTATCGCGACCAACGTTAAGCATTGAGTTATTGATATCGGCAAGGATGACATGGCCTTCATCGCCAACAATGCGCGAGAATTTCGCCGTCAAATCCCCCGTACCACCACCTAGGTCAAGAATACGTTGGCCAGGGCGAGCGCCACTACAATCGATAGTGAAGCGCTTCCAAAGGCGGTGAATACCACCTGACATCAGGTCATTCATGATGTCGTATTTTGTTGCCACGGAGTGGAATACTTCGGCAACCTTAGTCACTTTTTCGTCTTTTGCCACTGTAGAGAAACCAAAGTGAGTGGTTTCATTCTCTAACGCTGTATTGGATTGCAAACTTGTGTCCGTCATTCTAATTCCTCTTAGGCAGCGCTTTCCTCTACGGGGCGTTTGTTGACAAATAAAATCGCCCACTGCACTGCGGGCGATTAGTTTACTTTATCCTCAGCCGGATGTCTTTCTACTAACGGGTCATTTTCTGAAAATGCATCACTGTGCGCTAACTGCGCGAGGTCGGAAGAAATCGGTCGTTTAATTTCAACTCCCAAGTGTTTAAAGCTTTCGGCTTGGCGAATCACATTTCCGCGCCCTGTGGCAAGCTTGTTCATCGCACCTTGATAGCTTTGATTCGCCTTATCCAGCGCACCGCCGAGCCCCTCCATGTCGTCTACAAACAATCGTAATTTGTCGTAGAGTTTTGTCGCACGCTGCGCAATCATTTTAGCGTTTTCATTTTGGCGTTCATTGCGCCATAGATTATCAATGGTGCGCAGTGCCACCAGCAACGTTGTTGGGCTCACCAAAATGATGTTTTGCTCCATCGCGTCTTTGATCAAACTTGGATCGGCTTGAATCGCGACTTGGAACGCCGGCTCAACCGGAATAAACATCAGCACATAGTCCAAACTCTGAATACCTTTGAGTTTGTGGTAGTCCTTCATGCTTAACCCTTTGATATGTGCACGTAGAGCAGCTAAGTGCGCATTCAAAGCCTGATCGCGCTCAGCATCAGTTTCGGCGTTGAAGTAGCGCTCATAGGCAACCAGCGCCATTTTAGAATCCACAACCACTTGTTTGTTTTGTGGGAGATGCACAATGACATCAGGTTGGTAACGCTTGCCTGCTTCATTTTGTAAGTTCACCTGAGTCTGATATTCGTGCCCTTCACGCAAGCCAGATTCGGCAAGTACCCTAGCGAGCACCACTTCGCCCCAGTTACCTTGCTGTTTGTTGTCCCCTTTCAACGCTTGGGTCAAATTAACCGCTTCGCGCGTCATTTGCTCATTCAAACGTTGCAGGTTTTTCAGCTCATGCACTAAGGTATGGCGCTCTTTAGCTTCTTGGCTAAAGCTGTCATTAACGTGCTTTTTGAACCCTTCTAACTGTTCTCTAAGCGGTGACAACAAGCCTTCTAAACTCTGACGGTTTTGCAAATCGACCTTCGCGGTTTTTTCTTCAAACAGTTGGTTAGCCAAGTGCTCAAATTGCTGTTTCAGGCGCGCTTCCGCTTGCTCTAGAATTTGCAGTTTTTCGGCATTGGCTTGGTTTATTTGCTCATGGCGAGCTTGCTGCTCACGCAGTTGCGTTTCTAGACGTGATTTGTGTTCACGCATCTGACCAAGCTCATCAAAGTATTGCTGGCGCTCTTGCTTTACAGCCTCGAAGTAACGCAGTTTTTCCATTGCTGCCATCAGCTTTCCATGTGTTTGGCGTACTTCAAACGCGGCTTTATCGCGCTCATCATCTAATTCATCCAACTCTTGCTGGGCATCGGCAAGGCTTTGCTTGACCTGTTCAAGTTGCTGTTGATGAAGCTGTTTTTCTGAAACAAGTTGTTGCTCGAGAAGCTGAGTTTGGGTGATAAAACGCTGTTTCACCCACCAACCGGCAGCGACACCACTAAGCGTGGCAGCACAAAGAGAAGAGAGAATGAGAGATTGGTACTCAAGAATCCATTGCATAATAGCGAGTTAGCCTGTGTTTTGTATCTATAACAATGGTATTTAGACACTGGATAAATGTCCAGTTTGTTGGATGAAAAATCCTCGCATACACTAGGCCTTCCTATAATATTCTTTCTTCCGCTCAAATTATCCAAACCGAGCGGCACATCATCACGCAGAGGCATCATGAACGAGCGTCGCGCCCTAGGATTTGGGCTCTCAGCAGTATTACTTTGGTCTACCGTTGCAACCGCATTTAAACTCACGCTGGCAGAATTTACGCCAATTCAAATGCTATGCATTGCCAGCATCGTCTCTGCGATTGCACTAACAGTAATCTGTGGTGTGCAAGGTAAATTGGGCCAGTTAAGCGCTACATTTTTCTCAAACCCTTGGTATTACCTACTGCTTGGGTTGATTAACCCTTTGGCGTATTACGTTATTCTGTTCAAAGCATATGACTTGCTGCCTGCATCTCAGGCTCAAGCGATCAACTACAGCTGGGCCATCACCTTAACGCTAATGGCCGCTGTTTTCTTAGGACAAAAGATCCGTGGTAAGGACTGGCTGGCTTGCGGTTTTAGTTATGTCGGTGTGATAGTGATTGCCACGCAAGGCAATCTTTTAGGCATGGAATTTGAGAGCCCGTTGGGTGTTGGCCTTGCGCTGCTATCAACGCTGCTGTGGGCCGGTTACTGGATTTTAAATACCAAAAATAAGGCCGACCCTGTGGTTGGCGTTCTGCTCGGCTTTTTGGTCGCTATTCCATTCGCCATTGGTTTAAGTCTTTATGAAGGTGCTGACTGGCAGGCAATCTCAGCTAAAGGCTGGGCAGCGGTGACGTATGTCGGACTGTTTGAAATGGGGATCACTTTCGTTTTGTGGCTGAGCGCACTCAAATCAACGCAAAACACCGCGCGTATCAGTAATCTGATCTTTGCTTCTCCATTTATCTCACTCATGTTGTTAGCTACCATCATCGGCGAAGAAATTCACCCTTCAACCTTGATTGGCCTGGTATTGATCATCAGTGGCTTAGTCATTCAGCAAGTCTCATGGGGCAAGAAAACCAAAGCGGTAAACGCTTCTTAATCACCTATCAAAAGCCCTAAAAAACGATGCAATAAGTTGGATAAAAAAGAGATATAGATAACATTTTAATGATAGAAAGCACTTTACGCTGCTAGGATTTAGCTACGCGTTGGATACGATACTCACAAAGCCCAATAGCTTACGCTAGATTCTAATATAATTACCTTTGGGCGATTTAGGACTCGTTATTAATTATGTTTCGCTTCGCTATTCCTTCGCCTTTGATGGCAGACTGGCAACACGTTCTGCGACAATGCTGTAATGTAACTCAAGCTCAGGGACAGCTTTATACTCTGAGCGATACTCAGCAGTGGCTATCGACTGAGGTTTCCACCTCAACCCAAAATCATCGTGCTATCGTCGATGTTATAACGCAAGTTGTCGATCACTTTACGCCGACAGATTTTACAGTTAGCCATACCCCCTTTGAAGAGCAAACCTTGAGCATAGGACCGATTTGGCTACCAAATGGCAAATTGCTTGCCGTACTGACATTGACTCACCCTAATGATCAATCGACGGTTGTTTCGGCATGGCTAAGCGCAATAGCGGGGCGGATCAGCTTTGATATCAACTTGCACTGTCAGCAAGAACAAACGCGACATCAAAGCGCCGAAATAAAGCCAACACCAACACTACAAGAGTTTATCGACTGCCTTGAAGACCACGTATGGATAAAAGGCATGGATGGTCTTTATTCGATGACCAACCGAAGCGTAGAAAATGCGTGGCAAAAAACCAACAGTGAAATCATTGGAAAAGACGATTTTGCTCTGTTTAGCCATGAACGTGCGGAAAAATTCATTGATGCCGATAAATTGGTGGTAGCCACGGGCACGCAAAATATTGTTGAAGAATGCCGTCAAATTGATGAAAACAATAACCCCACTTGGCTAGAAACCATTAAGTCTCCTGTCCGTGATCATGCGGGAAACTTAATCGGCATTCTGGGGATGACACGTAACATCACCCGCCGAAAAATGGTAGAAACGCAGCTCTCCTTAGCGTCCCAAATTTTCAACAATTCGCAAGAAGGCATGGTCATTACAGACCGCAATGCCAACATCATTGATGTAAACACGGCTTTTACCCAAATTACAGGTTACCGCTCTGAAGAGGTGATAGGAAAAAACCCACGAATTCTGCGCTCAGGCCATCATGATCAAGGTTTCTATCAACAGTTGTGGCATCAACTCGAAAACAAAGGCCAATGGAAAGGCGAATTCATCAACAGAAAGAAAGATGGCAGCATTTATCCGCAATTAGCGACCATTAGCGCCGTAATGGACGATAAAAACCACCTTATTAACTACATTTGTGTATTTGAAGATATCTCTGTGCGTAAGGCACACGAAGAAAAGCTGCAGCGCATGGCTTTTTACGATCCATTAACCAATCTACCTAATCGCACTCATTTACTTAGCTTACTCGAGCAACACATCGAAACCGGACACAAAAGCCAGCAGACGTTTGCCACCCTATTCTTAGATATCGACCATTTCAAACACATCAACGATAGTATGGGCCACTTCTGTGGTGACCAATTGCTGTCTAAGTTAGCGATTCGTCTGCAAGATGTGCTTCACCTCAATGCGCATGTGGCTCGCATTGGCGGCGATGAATTTGTGATTATTTTGCCAGACATCCATAGTGATGTTGCCTTACTGGAAACCGTCGGCGATATTCTAAGCGTATTCCAGCAACCATTCGACTTGGCAAACCACGACTCACTTCGTGTCTCGACCAGTATTGGTATTGCCTTGTACCCAAGAGACGGTCAAGACAGTGAAACCTTACTGAAAAACGCAGACACTGCGATGTACTTAGCGAAGAAAAATGGACGCAACGGCTACGCGTTTTACTCACCGGATTTGACCGATAAATCCGTATCCCATGTACGCATTCAATCCGCTTTGCATCAAGCAATAGAAAAACAACAACTCCGGTTAGAATTCCAACCGCAATACAACTTGGAACAAAATACGATTGTCGGCGTGGAAGCTTTATTACGCTGGCAGCATCCAGAGTTTGGCCTTGTACCACCAGCAGACTTTATTCCAATTGCAGAAAAAACAGGGCTGATTCAAAGCATTGGTGAGTGGGTGTTACAACAAGCTTGTTTGCAAGGTAATGCTTGGCTAGACCAGGGCATCGAGTTTGGCAAAATCGCCGTCAATGTTTCTGCGTTGCAGCTTCAGCAGTCAAATTTCATTCAGCGATTAAGTACTATCCTCGATAACACCGGATACCCTGCCCAACGGTTAGATTTGGAGATCACAGAGAGCTTTTTACTGATCGACCCTCAACAAGCCATTGCATCGTTAAATCAATTACGAGAGCTGGGTATTGAGATTTCTCTGGATGACTTTGGAACTGGCTATTCGTCTTTGTCTTACTTGAAAGGTTTGCCAATCAACAAACTGAAAATTGACCGCTCATTTGTCAGTGATGTCCCAAGTAATAGCGACAGCAACGCGATTGTGAATGCCATTATTGCCATGGGAAAAACGCTGTCGTTGAAAGTCGTCGCGGAAGGGATAGAAACTCGGGAACAAGCCGATTATTTATTCGAAAAAGGCTGTATTTATGGTCAGGGATATTTATTTAGTCAGCCAGTGAGCGCTGAAAAACTGTTTCGTTGAACCAGCTTGACCCTCAAGTCACTCTCGCGGTGCCACGTCCGCGGAGGTGATTTGTTTTGCTTGATTTTGGGTTGATTGGCATAGCTCTAGACGATCAACCAAAATATTGATACAAACCAGCAACGGCACACCGATCAATAGTCCCATTCCGCCCCAAAGCCAGCCCCAAAAAACAAGCCAAACAAAAATCACTAACGGGTTTAAGTTAAACCTTTTCCCCAATAGTGTTGGTGTAACAAACTGACTTTCAATCAAATTGAGCAGTAAATAGATAGACACCACCGTCAGCATAAAACTGACCGACTCCAACTGAAGATAAGCAACAAAGCCAAAGCTCACCATGGATATGACAGGGCCGAGGTACGGCGCAAAATTCATCACGCCTGCAAATGCGCCCCATAGAAATGGATCTTCAAGGCCTAGAACAAAAAACACGGCCCCAACACTCAACCCCAGCCCCGCATTCACTAAAGTGATGGTGCCAATGTATCGAGACAGGTCTTTCTGTAGCGCTTTGACCAACTCAATCGCTTGGCGCTGTTTGGCGAACCCATGTAAGTAAGACACTGACTTTCGAAATAAGCTTCGTCCATGATTGAGCATAAAGTAAACCATAAACAGCACGATCATCGCTTGTGTCAAAATCGTCGGCGTAGTGGTCGCGAGCGTTTTTACCAAAGAAAATACGGTATTGTTCCCGACCTCATCCATACTCATATCGTTGGCGATATTCAATGGAGTATTAAGGTGATCAGCCGAAGCTTTAGTAACTTCGCTTACTTCTTGCGACACATTTTTCACGATACTGGGCAGCTCAGACCACCATTGCTTGGCGGGCTCCGACATGGCGGAAAGACCAATAATTGAGGCGCCAACTAGAAATGACAGCGTCAACACGACGGTAATAGCACGTGGTAAGCCTTTGTCTTCAAGATAATTAATGAAAGGGCTGCACAGCAGAGAAATAAAGGTGCTAAGCACAATAGGTAACAATATTGGCTTGGCAAAATACAGCCCTGGGACGAGTAACAGGACGAGAAGCGTTGCACCAATCGCAGTGTTGGCAGGAATGTTCAATTTCGCTGTCATAATAAGCTCAGAATCGGTAAGAAAATTTTGCGGTGAAATCCGCTATTAGAGTGGTTCGCCCTCTGTCGTCGCAGCGTTGCTTACTTGTGTTGCTGCATTTCCATTTTGCTCCGCATCTGACTCATCCAGAGAAGCTGCCGCGACCGGCTTTGTGAGCGAATCGGTAATATCAGACACGCTGCTAACCAATAGCCCCATTGACGAAATAGAAGAAGTCAGTCGAGACAATCGACCTGCTTTTGCTGCGGTAACGGCAACGACAGCACTAATGCCTAATGTCGTCCAAGGGTTTTCTCTCACAAACTTCTTGGTGGTAAACGTGAACATTTCCATCGACAAACAACATTGCTCTAGAGATGCTTTACCTTCCATCCGCTTGATCCGCATGGCTCGATTGAGCTTTTGTAGCGAGCGCATCCCACCCCTCCTGTAATTGTTCTGTCGTATTTTTGAATCCAAGAAATCCAACTAAACGCTTCTGCCACCAGGCTAAAGCAAATAATGCCAAGCCTAATGATGTGATAAATACACCCACGGCAACATATACGTTGGCAGTTAACTGATAAGCCACCACCCCAGAGGCAAGGCACAAACTGAATACGAACAATACCGACAATAGAGTAAAAACAACGGTACACAGCAAAATCTGACGCACTGCGGACACGTTAACTTTCATCTCCAAGAGGAACAAATCCAACGTTGAACCTGACCATACTTTTAGCGATTTCGTCAGTTGGTCCAATTGCGCAAGAATGCTGCTCAAACCATTAATGGTTTGTTGGATATCCTGTTCTTCTGCCCCATCAGGGGCTCGGCCGCTGTCTGAAGCCGCCGAGCCTGATTGCTGATTGGTAACTTGCCCTGAGTTATTCATGTGAAGCCTCGCCTTTCTGTTGTGTGGCTTAATCCTTGGTGACCACTACTATTTGATCAGCTTCGAAACCGCCCAACCAGCAAGGAAGGCACAGCCTATGCTCAGCAATGGGCGCTCCTTGATTACATTTTCTGCCGACTTGGTCGCCTGCTGAACTTGCTGTGCACCGACATCCAGCTTCTCTTTGGCTTGGTCTTTCATCGCGCCAACAGCTTCCGTCGTGGCTTGCTCCGCTAAGTGATATGCTTCTTCTAACTGCTCTTGAGGTTTTACTGTGCTTTCTTTTGTAGTAGCCATAACTAGCCTCCATTAATGAGTTGAATAGTGAATCAAGTGAAACAATGTTTGACCTCACTTACTCCCTACAAAGCCATATCCATGCCAGAATTTTAAGTTATTGTTTTTTATTGATTTTATTTTCATTTCGATAAAAAGCCGTATCTGCACGTGTAATTCTTTCCAAGCTTTCCCCGCCATTCTTGTAATTTTTTCTTAGCGCCTTACCGACTGTTAGCAAGTTATTGCAAAAAAAGATATTAAGTCACTGATTAATAAGACTTAAAATTCATTGGCATACAACCTGCAATTAAAGATGAAACATCGTGTTTGTATTCCATACGCTCAAACACCCCTATCACCAGTAAATAAGGAGTGGCATATGAAAAATGAAAACATCGCCTCAATCATTGAGCTTATCGAAAGCGGAAATGAAATTTACAACAAGGCCATCGAGAACATCGACAACACTTCTTTGAATAATGTGTTGGTAGAACTGCTCAGAGTACGTGAGCGTGCAGTCATTGAGCTCACTCCCTACTCTCTAGCAAGTAACAATGAAGAATCTGCCGACGACACTCCGGTTTCCTACACCATCAAGGCGCGTGAGGTCTACAGCGACGTGATGAAGGAAGTGTCCTCTGACAAAGAGTCTATGTATTTAGAACAGCTTGAAGGTGTCGAAAGCAAGGTACTCAAAGAGATTGAGAATTTGATTACTTCCCACCCAGAGCAGGCGGATAACTCGGTTCTGCTGAAAGTTCGTAGCGATATAAAAAGCTGCAAAGAAAAACTCAGCAGCATCAGCCTTATTAGCTAAAACTTGGTGGTCGCCTTTGCAATAAAGCTCGGTATTGATCAAAGAAATGGCCAACTTGCTTTGGCCATTTCTGACAAGCCCACAGGCGCATTAACATAACCATCACGAGAAATGTCCCACGACAATAGTCATAAATAAAGAGGTCACTATGACATTGGATAACAATCGAGTAAGGGAGCTACTCGTAAAAATGACACACCATCGCCAAACGTGTTTGCCTCTCGTTAACCCGCAATCACATATGACACTCGCAAGAGCGGCATATCGATTCGTGAAAATAGAAAAAGTGATGATCAAAAAGATGGCGAAGCTGTTCTTCGATCAAGATGGTGAACAATTCATTGCAGAAAATGCCACCGAATACGGCGTTGCCGAGTTAGGCAATTACAAAGAAATGCATTTTATGAATAAATTACTGTTAGATGATTTAAAAGCCCTGCTTAGAGCCATTGACGACACCAACTTAACCGCACTTGTTTCTTATTGGTTAGCTGCTTTACAAGTTGAAAACGATGAAATTGAAAAGCACTTACCTCAGGGTGAGTAATTATACTCGCCCTTCTTTCTTTCACTTTGTTTAAACCACATCCCCAATCAACCTAGTAAAAGGTGCAGATAGAAAAAAAGCCGCTGCATCTACGCAGCGACCTTAATAGCCTTTTTACGACGCACACCAAATCATCAAACAACACAGAAAAAGCGCCATGTAGAATACGAAGCAAATGGCGCGTTATCCGCGGATTACCTGTGTTAAAGCGAAGCTGATTTAAGTCTCTGACTTGGAACAAATACGTTCAATGACTTTGGACGCAGCTTGATTGCCAGTTGCTCATCAGAATACAGTTCACCATCAATCACATACTCAATCGGTTTATTCGCAGAAATAGTGACGCTCTGAGCCGTCGCGTATTGAAAATGTGTCGATTCTTCCTGTGCGCCTACGCTCGTTAATGTCAGATCCGACAAGGCGATAAGACGTCCGCCTAAAGACTCGGTGTTATCTAAATATGTGATATGCAGCTTGCCATCATCAGGCTGCGGCGCATCACCACCTTGGGCAAGCAACGTACTAAATGGAGCGATATTCGCAACGACAAAACTATGGACTTCAAGCGTTTGTGTATTATTGTCGTGGTTTCCATCTTCAGTTGGAGCGTCTAACGAAACGGTTAAAGCTTGCGTTTCTTCCGCCACTACAGCATTAAAAAAGCCAGTGAGGTAAGCGAGTTGTCCAAAAACATTTTTCTCTTCTCGCTGAGCGTGCTCGATCATCTTCTGTTCTAGCCCAATACCTAAGACCAATAAAATAAGCCGCTGATTGCAGTCCGCAGTATCAATACGTTGGCAGTGTCCGCCAAGCAACGCTTCACACGCTTTTTCGACCGGTGAGAATTTTGCGCCAACGCCATAGAGCACATGACATAACGCATTGGCAGTTCCGAGCGGAACAATACCGAGTTTTAGGTCGGTATCCACCAATTGGCTCGCCACCTCTGTTACTGTGCCATCGCCACCAGCTACGATGATTTGCTTAGCTCCACTTTCTTTTGCCTGTTGTGTTAGCTGCTCGGCGCTGAGGTTTGTGGTGGTTTGATGAATACTCAAGCGATATTTTTTGGTTAGTTCACGAATCAAGTGCTGTTCGTTTTCCTCCCATTTTCCGCCACCTGCAACAGGGTTAACCACCATCCAAGTGGATTGATCCAGCCCTAGTACGCCTTTTTCACTGATCGCTCGTAACGTTCTAATCTGTAATTTATTCAATCTCGCGGTACTACGTACGTCATTGATTTTTTTCATCACGGATTCAACCGTCAGTGACGGGTCTTTGCTCAGTAAATACGCCGCCACAACAAACACTGAACGACCACGCCCTAACGCACAATGCACAACCACAGCCCGCGAGCACGAGATTTGAGTATCAATCCAGTTAATCGCATGGCGAAGGCGCTCTAGCGTTGGGGCTTTGTGGTCGAGTACCGGAATCGAAAGGTAATGAAACTGCTTGTCGGTCATCGCACTTTCAAGGCCTGCAAATTCTGCGGTGACATCGACAATACAAGAGATCTCATTGGATTCGAGAAAATCTAAGTCACTCTGAAACAAACGGCGAGATAGGTATAAATTGTCGCTGACTTTTTGGATTGGAGGCACTGTATCACGCCGTCTTTCCCAGGCGTTATATGCTTTAGCCCCCAATAAAAATGGGATGAATGCCCAGCGAATCCATCTGACAATCTTGCCATCTTGGTTTTTTCTAAAAATAGAGGGAATGTCGAATACGTAGGCTACGCTGACCAACGCTAAAGAAAGAGATATCCACAAGAACAGCAGACTAACGATAATTTGAGGCGTATAGATAGCGGCCAATAAACTGATCAGAGCGCCAAGAATATAATATTTGATGATAAACATTCGCTCTCCTTGCCTTCAGCGAGTGCACTTTTTAGTGGAAGTTAGAATACGCGGGGGATTGAGCTTGGATACATGAACTTGAGTAAACGCCTTGATTGAGTGCCTTCCCGTGCCGAAATGGCACGAAAAGGTCCAACACTCTACCTAGCTTGCCATCTCTTCAACATAACCATCCGCTAGTTTCATTTTCTGCTTATCGGTCATTACCTTACCGGCTAACTGGAAGAAACGCTGCTCTTCTTCCTCAAGATGGTGCAACACTTTGTGACGCAAGGTTTTCATTAGGTTGAGCCACGCTGGCGAGCTCATATCGGTTGCATCAAGCTGTGCAATCACTTTATCAATTTCATGATGCTCTGCGATGCCATGGCGAGTGAGATCAATGGTCTTATCGCTATCTATTAAAGGCGCGTAGAAAAATCGCTCTTCTGCCGCTGCGTGCTGTTCGAGTTCCTCTTTAAGGTTATGATAAAACTCTTCACGAGCGGGGGAATCTCCAGACGTTTCCATCAGAGCATCGAGTAAAAGGCGCTGCTTTTCATGACTCTCTTTCAGTACATCAAATATGTTTTTCATCTTTGACTCCTTATCTGATTGTAAACAATTGGGACAAAAGGAAGGGCGGTGATTGACCGCCCCTCTCTTACATAGCTATGCGTAAAAAACCTAACCTGATTCGGCTAACAGTCTTGGTCTTCAGCGTTTAGATTTTCTTTAATGTTTTCACATTCATCTTCAATCGCATTTTGGGTTTCTTCGGCGGCTTCATCTATCTTTTTGCCGGCCTGTTCCATTGGCCCTTCTTCACTACAAGCTGCCAACGCAAACACCAAACCGAATACTGCGGCGATACGGTAAATAAATGACGTAAGTCGCATGAAATCTCCTATCTATTTACGTTTTTTCTTCCCAGCAGAACAATCACTATTGATACAATTAATGACAATAGGAATAGGTAAAATATCACTTGCGCGATAGAGGCAGCAGCTCCTGCAATACCGGTAAAGCCTAATAGTGCAGAAATTAGTGCCAGTGCCAGAAAAATAAACATCCAACGAACCATAGTGTTACCTCCTAATAAAAGTGGGTTAAATCACTCGGCTCGCTATTATTGAACCACTTCTAGCTTATCAATCACCTTATTTACGTCATTGGTGTTATTTGCAATTGAAATTGCAAGATCATGCTCCGCATCTGAATTAACTTTACCTGCCAACGTTACCGTTTTGCGTTCCGTCGTTACATCAATATCCGTACCACTCACATTGGTATCCATTAGTAGGCGCGTTTTAACTATAGTCGTGATTTTAGAATCGGTCAGTGTAGCTAAAGCTTCTGAATCAGTTTCTTTCTTGCCTTCATTCACTACTGACAATTCGTTGTTTACTTTTTTCACACCATCAAGACCAGTCACAAGCTCTTCGGCAAGTGATTTTTCAAGATCATTGTTTACCGAACCAGAAAGGGTAACGACCTGATTCTCAACATCGGTATTGATATCAAAAGAGTTGAGATTGCTGTTTAGCAGTAGTGTGGTTTCAGCTTTACCATCTAGCCAAGCGTCCATGGATTCTTTTTCCCATTTATCACTCGCTAAGACTGCTGTAGATGAAGTAGCAAGAACTGACGTAAGTACAATTTTAGCTGCGATGTTATTCATGGTAATTCTCCTTTATTGACGTTGCACTTCCCTAGGAGCAAACCATGTGCCAACTTTATAACTCATTGTTTTTAAGTGACTAATAAAGGAAAGAGGTAAAAATGAGATGAGCAATAAAGTATAAGCATGAATTATTTACACGTAAAAAATGTAATTTTTAATCGGTGATAAAGCCTCCGCCACTTGTGCAGAAATAACCTGATAAAACAGAAAGGCTATTTCTCCAGGATCAATTAATAGCAAAATTATTATTTTAAAAATAAAAATCTGAACAAAAGGAAATATCTACTGATGGCTCTCACCGATATATATCAAAAAGGGGCTAACAACATAAAAATACCGAACAAATCCTTAAATCTATGCTGACAATATTTTGTCTTGTGAAGTGAGAATAATCCACGTACATTGTTTCTGTCATAGTAAAGAGGACATTTCTATGTCGATGCCAAGCCTGTTTCTAAGAATACAAGATCCATCACTTAAAAATGCCATCGCTTCTTGCCAGGAACTGAACAAATTTCGTCTGCATGACATCGATGCCGCAGACCAATGGATTGAAGATTTCCTACAACTCAAACCGGAAGTTGCGATTGTTGAAGTCGCCCACTTTACTAGTGCAGATTATCAACGTCTTTCTAATATCGAAGACATCTACGATATGGACTTGATCATCATTAGCTCAGGCGCTCCAAACGAGAACTTGGATAAACTGATGAACTTGGGTGCTATTTTTCACTACAGAAAGCCCGTTGATATTGCCATTCTGACGGACACCCTGAGCGAAGTCAGCCAGTACTATCAACACAAACAAGATCAAGGGCGTAAAGTGTCCACCAGCGATCTTGACCAATTTGGTCTTTTGGTCGGATCTTCCTCTCCGATGCATCAGCTCTATCGTATGATCAGGCGCGTTGCTAAAACAGAAGCCAACGTCCTTATTGTCGGTGAAAGTGGATCAGGCAAAGAACTGGTGGCGCAGACCATCCACTTAGCGAGTGAGCGTAAACAACAGCCCTTTATAGCGATTAACTGTGGTGCCATTAGCCCTGAATTGGTTGATAGTGAACTGTTTGGTCATGAGAAAGGCGCTTTTACCGGAGCAAATAAAACTCACCAAGGTGTATTTAAGCAGGCAGAGGGCGGCACACTATTTTTAGATGAAATCACCGAGATGCCTATCGAGCATCAAGTGAAGCTATTGCGGGTGCTAGAAACCGGAGAGTATCGCCCAGTTGGCAGTAATACAGTTCATATCGCTAATACTCGCATCATTGCTGCTACAAACCGTGATCCTAAAATCGCCATTGAGGAGCAGTTCCTGCGTGAAGATCTGTTTTTCCGGTTATCGCATTTCCCATTAACGATACCGCCACTGCGAGAACGAGGCGGTGATATCGTCGGTCTGGCCAAGCACTTTATCGCGCACCGCAACGCCAATGAGGCAAAAACCAAAACGATTCTTGACTCTGCGATCCAAAAAATCGCTGCACACGACTGGCCAGGTAATGTCCGTGAGCTCAAACACACGATCGAACGTGCATTTATTTTGGCTGATGACACCATCCGAGATGAACACCTTATCTTCGACACACCACCATTGGAAACAGGCACCAGCATCGAAGACCTTGTTCCGGCGGGCGTTTCGTTAGAAGAGCTAGAAAAAGCCGCCATTCTCAATACCCTTGAAGAGAATCAAGGTAATAAAACGGAATCAGCGCAGGAGTTAGGCATTAGCGTGAAAACGCTCTATAACAAACTCGAAAAGTATCAAGACGAGTAACTCGCTATGGGAATACAAAAAAAGCACTGAATAAAACTCAGTGCTCTTTTTGTATCTTATCTTTTATGCAGTTAGGCTGCGTTTGGTGTTTGATTAAACCCACTGCCCCGCAACAAAACCGCTCGACCAGCACCACTGAAAATTGTAGCCCCCTAGCCAACCAGTCACATCCATCACTTCACCAATAAAATAAAGCCCTTTAATGTCTTTGCATTCCATGGTTTTCGAGGATAAGTGATCAGTATCGACACCGCCGAGTGTCACTTCCGCAGTTCGGTAGCCTTCAGTGCCATTCGGGGCGATATCCCAATGCTCTAGACGCTCCACAATCGCCGCAAGCTCCTTTTGATTGAACTGTTTTAGCGGTTTATCGACTAGCTCTTTACGTTCAATTAAGACTTCAACCAGACGCTTAGGCAGCACTTTGGCAAGCGTATTCTTGAGTGACTGATTTGGATGCTTCTCACGACTGCGTTCTAATAACTCAGCAACATCATCGTTTGGCACAAGATTGATCAACACCTTTTGTCCGGCCCGCCAGAATGAAGAAATCTGTAACACTGCTGGACCAGATAAACCACGATGTGTGAACAACAGGGCTTCTTTGAACATGGTGCCATCTTCAGCCGTAATTTCCGCAGGTACCGCGATACCAGATAACTCAGCAAAGTCTTCTTTGTCTTCTTTATGCAGAGTAAATGGTACAAGACCTGCCGTGGTTGGGATAACTCGAAGACCAAATTGTTCCGCGACTTTATAACCAAATGGTGTCGCTCCCAGTTTTGGCATCGACAAGCCACCTGTTGCGATAACTAAAGACTCACATTCGACAATCTCAGTACCAGCATGCAAACGAAAGCCTTCATCAATTTTTTCAATCGAATGAACATCGCATTGGTAACGCTGCTCGATGTTCGGCATGTCACACTCAGCTAACAACATCTTCACGATATCTTTGGCCGTAAATGCATCGACACAAAACAACTGGCCGTGATCACGCTCTTCGAACTCAATGCCATGTTTACACACCATCGAGATGAAATCCCAGTTAGTGTATTGGGAGAGCGCCGACTTAACAAAGTGCGGGTTTTGACACAAATAGTGATTAGCTGAAACGTCGTAGTTAGTGAAGTTACAACGACCACCGCCCGAGATAAGGATTTTACGTCCTGGCTTTTTAGCATGATCGAGCACCAAAACACGGCGGCCTCGCTTGCCTGCTTCTGCAGCACACATTAAACCTGCTGCGCCTGCGCCAATTACAACAACATCAAATTTCTTACTCATCGGTAGCTCTTAGACTGATTGGTATCGAATCAAAATAAAAAAGGATGTGCACATTGCACATCCTTGCTTTCTAGGCGCGACATTCTACCGACAAATACCGAAAGGGAAAAGCGCTTAAACTCTAAGCGCTCTGTATGTACGTAAAATCTCAGACAGAACAACTATCTAGATCATCGACTCTTAGAGAATGAAGGCAGCAAGTAGCGTCACGCCGAGCAACGCAGTCGATAGAACAAACAATTCACGCACTCTTTCACACTTACCAGTAAAAATTTCATCGTGGTGATGATGATATTCTTTACTTTTAATGTAGTGATACAACCTCACCTGCTTGGTGACATTTCCATGAGTGGTAAAAAAACCATTACCATCAACTTGCTGATATAACAGCGGATGCGCTTCACGCATGATATAAATTAGAGAACGAAGAGCGGTGAGATACCGGACCATATTAACTCCAGTTACCACCATTAGCGCAAATAAGATTGTGTCTCCACTGATCATCTTTTCCTCCCTACATCTTCAACAATGCTCAAGAGAAAAAGACGACCAACACTTCGTCTTTACCCGCTACTTACAACGTCCCAAAACGCGTTTACGCAGCTGGAGCATCCATGATTGAAGATGAACCTTCTTTCGCCATTTGTGCTAGATCTTTGTCGATGAAGAACAACGCTTTACCGTCTTCACCTACCAGTTCGATCTTATCTAAAATCCCTTTAAACAACTTCTCTTCTTCGTGCTGTTCTGACACGTACCACTGTAGGAAGTTAAACGTTGAGTAGTCTTGGCTAGTAAATGCAACGTGCGCCAGTTTGTTGATTTTTTCCGTTATCATTTGCTCATGTTCAAATGTCTCGCGGAAAACGTCACCTAGGCTCGCAAAGTCATGCTTTGGCGCATCAATAGCGCCTAAGATTGGCATTGAGCCAGTTTCACTCACGTAAGTGAATAGGCGTTGCATGTGCTCCATTTCTTCTACGGCGTGAGCGCGTAAAAATTCAGCCGCACCTTCAAAACCTTTGTCTTCACACCAAGCACTCATTTGTAAGTATAGATTGGATGAGAAAAATTCTAGGTTAATTTGCTCATTCAATTGTTCGACCATAGTTTGAGACAGCATGTTAACTCCTATTATTGTGCATGCAATATACCCAAGTAACCTCGAAATAAGTGACGCTGCGAGAATAGCTTGGTCTGGCAGACACGGCGAAGTTTCACTTCAACTCTAGTCAGTAACACTACGCTTATTTCAGCATATCAAAGTCACTTGGGTATAACGCCACTATAACATGATTACTGAGACAAGACTTTGTACCTACGGCACCGATATGAGATCACTTCAGCAAATTTTTTTTGGGGTTGGTGCTAATCTAAAACTATGACCTTACAAGGAGATAGCAATATGAGTTACAAACACATACTTGTGGCAGTCGACCTTTCAGACGACAGTAAAGTGTTGATTAAGAAAGCCGTATCACTGGCTAAACCTCTGGATGCGAAAGTCTCTTTTATTCACATCGACGTGAACTACGCAGAACTCTACACCGGGCTTATCGATATCAATATGGCAGAAGCGCAACATCAAGCAATGGAAGCATCGCGCACACAATTGGCAAACTTCGCAGAATATGCGCAATACCCAATTGCCCATACTTTAGTCGGTAGTGGCGATTTGAGTAATGAGCTGTGCGATACTATTCAAGACTACAGTATCGATTTGGTGGTTTGTGGTCATCACCAAGATTTCTGGAGCAAGATTCTATCTTCGACTCGACAGCTGATTAACTGCTCACCAGTCGATATGCTGGTCGTACCGCTAAAAGACTGATTGGCGCAGCGATAAAACTTGGTTAGACTGCGGGCACATTTGTTGTTGATAAAGATTCTCATCCATGGCTTATCTATCCGCAGTTACCCTACTTTGGGCATTCTCATTTAGCCTGATCGGCGTTTACCTCGCCGGTCAGGTTGATTCTTGGTTCTCGGTGTTCATGCGCGTGGCACTGGCGAGCCTGGTTTTCATTCCCTTTTTGAAATTCCGTGGCGTTAGCAAACCCCTGATCGCGAAACTGATGACCGTCGGTGGCTTCCAGCTCGGCTTGATGTATTGCTTCTACTACCAATCTTTTTTGCTCCTTTCCGTGCCAGAAGTATTGCTGTTCACCGTATTCACACCCATTTACGTCACGCTAATCTATGACTTCTTGAAAGGTCGCTTTTCACCTTGGTACTTAGTTACCGCAGCAATAGCCGTATTTGGTGCCGCCTGGATTAAATTTGCAGGCATTAATGAAGATTTCCTACTGGGCTTTTTGGTCGTTCAAGGAGCAAACCTCTGCTTTGCCATCGGTCAGGTGGGCTACAAATATATCATGGAGAGTGAACCCGTCGATTTGCCACAACACACCGTGTTTGGCTACTTCTACTTAGGTGCACTTTGTGTAGCAACCGTGGCTTTCGCGCTCATGGGTAACCTAGACAAATTACCAACCACTACAACGCAATGGGGCATTCTGACATACCTTGGTTTGATTGCTTCTGGTTTTGGTTACTTTGCTTGGAACAAAGGCGCGACCATGGTGAACGCAGGGGCACTGGCAGTAATGAACAATGCATTGGTTCCGGCGGGCTTGATTGTAAACATTGTGATTTGGAACCGCGATGTTGATGTCATGCGACTCGCCATTGGCGGTGCGATCATCATGCTATCCCTATGGATTAACGAAACCTGGGTGAAAAAGCGCGTAGAGATGAGCTACGCCAATAAGTAACGCAGCTAATCCTATAAACATTTCGACAATAAAAAACGCTCTCCGACTGGAGAGCGTTTTTTTATTTGATTAATGCACTTTGGCTTGTGAGATTGCGTTCATCAAAGCATTAGGTGGCGTTGGCAGCAACACTTCTAGTTTCGCATTGCGCGCTTCAAGCTTGCGCTGACGCTTAAGTAACTTTTGTTGTTTTTTCGCTACTTTTAGCAACTTCTTTTGCTGCTTATAATGCTTTTTCAGTGCTTTTTTCGCTTTCTTGAGCGATTTTTTATCCGCTAAATCAAACCATACTGGTGCGTCGGCTCTTACTGGCTCCGGAGATTTTTCGGCTTGTTTTTTCTCTTTCACACGCTCAACAACACGCCTCACAATCGCGGCTTTTTCGTTGCTTTGTTTAGTGGTCACTGGAATCGCTTGTGCTGGCAGAGCTTCAACCAATAAGCCACATGCTTGTTGCTCACTCAATGGCTTGTCTTGGCATTTTTGTGGAGGAATTGCGGCTGGCTTACAAAGGGTATCTTTGGCCGATGAAGAGCGTGCGCAAGAACGACAAACGAATTTTGGTGCGACAACTAAACGATGGATATCACCAAGTTCTGCCGCGATCTGTTTGCGACTCATTTTACATAAACGTTTAGCCATTCTACTACTCCAGCTTCCCAGTTATCGACCGCATCACAACAAGTGAAATAATAATAATTCTTAGTTAGATATACAGTCAGGGAAGGGAATTAGCAAGAGAAAACTATCAATAGAGACGAGGAAAGAGAGGCTGAGTCACAGCACGACACACCGTACTGTGACAAGAAAAGTTGAGCCGTCAGGAAGTTATGCCATCGATGCTTTAACGTAGACATCGAAGCGATTTTTTTTCGTTTCAATCGCCATGGTCGGTTTTTTCTCGTTCAGCCAGTTAGCATAGTCTGGGCGTTTAACTACTACACGCTTTGTGGCTAACGCCATGGCTGGTTCTAGTAGGCCATCGGCGTCCAAATCGGCGCCAACCAACGATTGGAAAACGCGCATTTCTTTTTTCACGAGCGCCGACTTCTTTTTATTTTCTGGGTGCGGATACATCGGGTCAAGATACACCACATCTGGCTGGACAAAGTCTTTATCTTGCGCCAATTGTTCTAGCGCATCATGGCTAGAAGCATGGATTAGCGACATGCGCTCAGATACCCAGGTGCCGATTTCTGAGTCTTGTTTCGCTCGAGCCAAGCCATCATCTAACAAAGCCGCTACGACTGGATGACGCTCGACCATCTGCACTTTACAACCTAGCGAGGCGAGCACAAACGCATCACGACCAAGACCTGCCGTGCCGTCTAACACGGTTGGCGTTGCCCCTTTGTTCAACCCCGCCGCTTTCGCAATTGCTTGGCCTTTACCACCGCCGAACTTGCGACGATGACCGACCGCACCACCAATCAAATCCACAAAGATGGCACCCAGCTTTGGCTCATCCACTTTACGTAGCTCCAAACGCTCGGTGGTTAGCACCAAAGCAAAATCGCTATCGTCAGCGTGTGAAAGCTGCCAACGCGCAGCGAGTTCATCAAGATGAGATTGTTGAGACGGGTTTTCACAGATCAATTGCAGTTGCAAAAGGAGGCTCCAATAAAAATCGAGGTAACTGGCGCTGAGTGTATACCTAAGTTACCTATTAATGCTAGGTTGAGCTTGCTACGCAGAGGTTATACAACCGTCAGTTGCTCCACTAGCTCATAAAGCGGCTTAGGATGGCCAATACCGTAGCCTTGGCCGTAGTCCACACCGAGGTCTATCAAATGCTGCATGACCTGGTCATTTTCGACAAACTCCGCCACCGTCACTTTGCCGAGCTGTTTCGCCAAGTCATTGATTGAACGAACCATCACGCGGTCCATTTCATTTACGTTGATATCTTGCACGAAAAGACCATCAATTTTCACGATATCGACAGGAAGTTTCTTTAAGTAACCAAATGAAGACAATCCAGATCCGAAATCATCCAATGCAATCATGCAACCCAAAGCCTTTAACTTGGTAAACAGCTCAATGGCTTGATCCAGATTGCTCATCGCCGCTGTCTCGGTGATTTCTAAGCAGATTTTTTCACACGGCAGAGTCGAACTTTCCAATCGCTCCAATAAGAAGTCAATAAACTCTTGATTCCCCATAGATTGACCTGAAAGGTTTATCGAACAGCGACCAAGCTGTTCAACCACCTCAGGACGCTGTTCAAACCACTCTAGCGTTTGAGTAATAACCTGCTTATCAATCCAATGGGCAATGTTGTAGCGCTCGGAAGCAGGGATAAACAGCGCAGGAGAAACATAATCACCGTACCCATTGCGAATACGCACCAAAATCTCAAAATACATTTGAGTCTCGTGCTTTTGTAAGCTTTTTATCGGTTGAGCAAACAGTTCTAAACGTTGATTCGACAATGCCTCATGCACCAAATTGACGCTCTGCATTTCCATCTGACGACGCTGCAACTCTTCGTTATCTAAGCTGAATAGATTATAGCGGTTACGGCCTTGCTCTTTAGCGGCGTGACAAGCAGAGTCTGCTTGAGCATGCACCATTTGTGGCGTATCAGCGGTATGATCGATGATACGGATACCAATTGAGCAACTGATGAACAGGCGTGTGTCTTCCCAAATAAAGAGGTGTTCGCTTAGTGTCGAGATGATCAGTTTGGCAATATTGATGGCGCCATATTCGTCACAGTCTTTGAGTAACACCGCAAACTCATCGCCTCCCATTCGAGCCAAGATGGAATTGTACGGCAGAACGCCTTCCAGCATACTGGCGCAGAATTGAATCGCCGCATCACCTGCATCATGCCCAACCGTATCATTGAGGACTTTTAGTTGATCTAAGTCGAGGTACAACATGGCGTGGACTCGACGATGGCTGTCCACTTCGCACAGTGCGGTCTTAAGCTCTAGTTCAAAATGGTTTCTGTTGTAAGTCCCCGTCAGTAAGTCATAGCGAGCTTGGTATTCCAATTTCTCGGAGAGCAGTTTGGTTTCGGTAATATCTTCGCCCACAATCAGCAGTTGCTCAGATTCACTCAGCGGACGAATATTCTCGCGCACCCAAACACGATGACCATTTGCATGACGATACTCGACTTCACGTCGCCAAACACCATGCACTTGCTGGTTGGGTTGCAATAACACTTGGCGAGGGAACAGCACTTTGTCATCAAAATAGAACTCCCTCAGGCGATGTCCGAGCATGTCCATCGGTTTGTAGCCAAGAAGTAGTTGAGCAAATCGATTCACTTCTTGAATTCGGTTATTACTATCAAGCGTCACCATCATCACGGGCTGCTGCTCGTAATAGTTGCGTAGGGTTGACTCACGTTGGTAGAGCTTGTCCTCCATCAATTTACGACTGGTAATATCGCGCGCTTCAAACAAGTATTGCTTATGATTCCCTACTTGCTGAGAAAAAGGCTTGAGCGAAACTTCTAATACCAAGGCGCCGTGTTCTTTACTCCAAATTTCAGCTTCAAACGTCGACACTTGATGGTGAGGCGCATGGAAATACTTCTCTAGCAGCGCTTGGGCTTTCTCACTCCAGTTGGGATGAAACCAAAGTGGTCGGTCTAAACGCAGTCCTTGGTGATAAAGTAAGGATTGAAGGTGATCGTTGCCCGATTTAAGCACACCGTTGGCATCCAAAATGCCCATATACTGCATGCTCTGATCGAAAATCGATTCTAGAATAGCCTGGCTTTCTCGCGCAGCGCTCTCACTGCGACGCATCCGCTGTAAATAATAACCCATCAGCAAAATGACCACCGACATCACCACAAACAGACTACCAAACAGGCGAATTTCCTTGGCAAAACGTTCAGAAAGCTTCATTGGCTTATTAAAAAATACCGCAGAAACCTCTTGTTCAGCCCCCAATCCCCAACGCGCTACCGCTTGGTAATCGAGCTTTATTTCAGAATCACTTTTTTTCACGGCAGGCAGAGGCTGATCAGGGTTATCCAAAACGAATTCAAGCATCTCTGCGCTCTCAATACCATGCCGATAACCACTTTGAATAACCCCTCCAACTGCGCCATGACCCAAACCAATGTCATGCACCATAAACAGCGGCGCGTTTGAGACTTTGTTGACACCAACCCAGTCACGCTCGCTGCCAACCATACCTTGTTTATCTCGGTAATAGGTCCAGAACAAGACGACTTTATCGGAACTCAGTTTTGCGACTTGTTGTTTTAGATCGATGATACTGTCTGGGACAAGTTGTACGATTTTGTCTCGATATTGCGGGAACTTGAGGACAAAATTGTCGATTTGATAACGCAACACCTCACCGGTCACCGAGTGGTCACTGACGATGAGAACTTGTGTGTAGTTCGGATGTAAGCGCTCAATAAGAGCGAGATTCGCTTCCAAATCGACATCTTCCATGACTCCGGTTGCATTCAGAGAACGATGTAAAGAAGGATGGTAGTTATTAATGCCGTTAAATATAACTGGGGTGTCTTTGATGATTGGGGCTAAACGCTGCATGAGTTCAAGTGCATTGTTATCGCTCACTAAAATGGCATCGAATCGCTCTTTGCGTAATTTCGTAAGATACAAGGATTTTAGTTGCGCAAAAAACTGCTCACTCTGGTTACGTTTCGAGTCTAGATAGAGCACACGCATGTCCAGCGCTCGATCGCCCAGCTGTTGCTCGATGCCTCGCTGTATGGAGTCCGTCCAGAAAAAACCCTGATGATAGGAGTGCACGACCAACACCTTCGGATCTGAGGCCGTAGCAAACGCGCTCCAACATAGCGCGGCAATAACCAGAAAACGCTGCACATTATCTCCATAGCTCGGAGTTAACCCGCAGTTACTCCTGCCAAACCTTGTGAATCCTATCCGCTATGAGTATAAAAGGGAGGTAAAACTCTATCCCTAACGGAAATCATAGTATGAATGCGAGCCTGCCGAAACTCGACGACCTTGACCGCGCAATATTAAAAACACTGATGGCTGACGCCAGAACGCCCTACGCAGAAATGGCAAAGCAGTTCGATGTCAGCCCTGCCACTATCCATGTGCGTATCGAAAAGATGAAGTCGGCTGACATCATCGAGGGAACGGAGGTGATCATCAATACCAAAAAGCTTGGCTACGATGTGTGCTGCTTTATTGGTATTAACCTCAATGCAGCTCGTGATTACCACTCCGCGTTAGAAAAACTCAACGCGCTCGACGAAGTCGTTGAAGCTTACTACACCACGGGCGCGTATAACATATTCGTCAAATTGATGTGCAAATCGATTGAAGAGCTGCAATTTGTACTGATCGACAAGCTGCAAGCCATTGATGAGGTTCAGTCCACGGAGACATTGATATCGTTGCAGAACCCGATCAACCGAAACGTAAATCCGTAAAATTTTTTATAAAAACTGTACAAAAAAGCCAACCGAACGGTTGGCCTTGATGTTTTTTGCTCAATTTACGCCGCAATACCCGAGTGGCGCAACAGTGCATCGATTTGTGGCTCGCGGCCACGGAAGCGCTTGAACAGCTCCATTGGCTCTTCACTGCCCCCCATTTCTAGGATGTTGTTCAGGAAGCTTAGACCCGTCTCTTTGTTGAAGATGCCTTCTTCTTCAAAGCGAGAATACGCGTCTGACGACAGCACTTCAGCCCACAGGTAGCTGTAGTAACCCGCACTGTAGCCACCAGCAAAAATATGGCCGAAGCTGTGTGAGAAACGCGCCCACTCAACCGCAGGAACTACCGCGACTTTCTCTTTCACTTTCGCCAGAGTTTCCAGTACACGCGCACCCACTTCAGGGTCATATTCGGTGTGAAGCGTGAAGTCGAACAAGCCGAATTCTAGCTGACGCAAAATACCCATCGCAGATTGGAAGTTTTTCGCTGCGAGCATTTTGTCTAGCATCGCTTTAGGTAGCGGCTCACCAGTCTCATAGTGACCAGAAATGAACGCCAGCGCATCCTCTTCCCAACACCAGTTTTCTAGGAACTGACTTGGTAGCTCAACCGCATCCCAAGGCACGCCATTAATACCTGAAACAGCACCTGTATCAACTTGCGTCAACATGTGGTGGATTCCATGACCAAACTCATGGAATAGCGTCACGACTTCATCATGCGTGAACAGTGCTGGTTTGTCGCCCACTGGACGGTTGAAGTTACACGTTAGATACGCAACCGGCGTTTGCAGCTCGCCAGATAGCGTAACGCGACGGCCACGACAATCATCCATCCACGCGCCGCCACGTTTGTGTTCACGTGCATAGAGATCTAGGTAGAAACTGCCACGGAGTGTGCCTTCAGCATCAAAGATATCGAAAAAGCGCACGGACTCATGCCAAGTGTCTACGCCTTCACGCTCAGTAACGGTCATGCCAAACACGCGGTTTAGCACTTCAAACAGACCGCTCACGACTTTTGACTCTGGGAAGTATGGGCGCAGTTCTTCATCCGAAATTTGGAACAGGTGCTGCTTTTGTTTCTCGCTGTAGTAAGCGATATCCCAAACGTTCAGCTCTTCAACACCAAACTCACTTTTCGCAAACTGACGTAACTCTTCGACTTCACGTTCACCTTGCGGTTTCGCTCGTGTCGCTAGGTCATTCAGGAAGCCCAGCACTTGATCCGGCGTTTCAGCCATCTTTGTTGCTAACGACTTTTCACTGTAAGTATTGAAACCTAGCATACGTGAAATTTCATGGCGCAGTTTTAGCTGCTCAGTAATGATTTCTGAGTTATCCCATTTGCCTGCGTTTGGACCTCGATCAGAAGCGCGCGTCACGTACGCTTCGTACACTTCTTTACGCAACTCTTGGTTATCGCAGTACGTCATGACAGGTAGGTAAGATGGGATATCTAGCGTAATGAGGTAACGATCTAACTCTTTTGCTTCTGCGGCAGCTTTCGCTGCTGCCAGCGCCGATTCTGGCATACCTGCTAGGTCTTTCTCGTCTGTGATGTGCTTGGTCCAACCCATGGTGGCATCCAGCACATTGTTAGAGAATTTAGAACTCAGCTCAGACATACGTTTGCTGATCTCGCCGTAACGGTGCTGCTCATCGGATGGCAAACCAATGCCTGATAACTCGAAATCACGCAGTGCATCAGTGATGGTTTTCTGCTGGGCACGAGTTAACGTTGCAAATTCTTCGCTCGCTTTGATGGTTTTGTACGCTTCGTACAACCCTTTGTGCTGACCAACCCAAGTGCCGTACTCTGACAAAATTGGTAGGCAACTTTCGTAAGCTTCACGTAGCTCTTCGCTGTTCACTACCGAGTTCATGTGACCCACTGGCGACCAGATGCGGCTTAAGCGATCATCCGCTTCTTCAATTGGCGCAATCACACTGTCCCAAGTTGGGTGAGCGTTGTCTTGTAGAACTTCATCGATTTTTGCTCGGCAGTCAGCAATCGCTTCCTCAACGGCAGGCTTGATGTGTTCTGGTTTAATTTGAGAAAACGGAGGTAGGTCCGTAAACGTCAGTAGAGGATTAGACATGAATAATTCCTTTTGTGTTTTGACTCTGTGATTGCCTGTCTATTTTGTGTAGATAGGCCAACTCAATGTACAGACGAGCCAGCAACATGGATTGGGGGAGCTCCGTTCCCTTTCTCTATGCCGCGATGACCATCATATAGTCAACCAGCGCTACTCTGTCCTTGAGTCTTGTTATACCTAAATGAAATTTCACACCCTTTTGAGTGCGAGAAACTCACCTAGTTCAATTCGATTACCAATAGTAAGTGTGGGTGACTTAAAGAAATTTCAATAGCGTCCCCTTATCAGAGGAACAGATTTGATTGGAAGTTCTACATCTTTAAGTTACTTGAGTATAATACCGCCATAGAGTGAAAATCACAGACCACACTCAACCAAAGAGTGTTTCGAGAGTTTAATTTGTTAAGTTACCGCCACAGCTTCCACGCTGGCAACCATGCCGACGTGGTCAAACACATCGTTCAAAGCCTCATTCTTGATGCGCTGAAACAAAAAGATAAGCCATTCGTTTATCACGATACCCACTCGGGTGTGGGCCGTTACGATCTGACTCACGAATGGTCTGAAAAAACGGGCGAATACAAACAAGGCATCGCACGTATTTGGGATAACCCAAGCATTCCCGAAGACATCAAAAGCTACATCGATGCCATTAAAGTGCTCAACAATGGCGAGAAGCTGCGTTACTACCCAGGCTCACCACGTGTGGCGCGCGCGCAAATCCGCCCACAAGATCGCATGGTGCTGACCGAGTTGCACCCGGCCGATCATCCATTGTTAGAGCAAGAATTCCATCGTGATCGCCAAGTGAGCATCTTCAAAGAAGACGGATTCCAACGCCTCAAAGCAAGCTTACCGCCACAAGAACGTCGTGGTTTGGTGCTGATTGACCCACCATACGAACTCGCGAAAGAGTACCGCGATGTGGTGCGAGCGATTCATCAGAGCCATAAACGTTGGGCAACCGGTATCTACGCGATTTGGTACCCAGTGGTAAACCGTCACGACATCGAAGATATGATCGAAGGCTTGGAAGCACTGGGCATTCGTAAAATTCTGCAAATCGAGTTAGGTGTTGCACCAGATACCAACGAGCGCGGCATGACGGCATCCGGCATGATTGTGATTAACCCGCCATGGAAACTGGAAAGCCAGATGAAAGAGATTCTGCCATTCCTGCAAGACGCGATAGCACCAGCAACTGGCCACTGGAAAGTGGACTGGATTGTGCCAGAGTAAGCACTTCAGTACCGATATCTTCAAGCGCAACGATATTCTCGTTGCGCTTTTTTATGCTCTCACCTTTTCCCTCCAATCGTGCTTATTCTTCTTTTTGTGCCTCTCATCGCTATTTGTCATAAGTATTGTCGCTTTTTCCCATTTAGGAATTAGTCGAATTCGATTTATGATAGTGGGATAACGGTGGCATTGAGTTCGGGCAAGGTCATCCCAATCTATCTATGTACCAGATAAAATTTATAAGCTCTTGGAGAAAGTAATGGCGACTCATTTTGACTATATCTGTATCGGTGGCGGCAGTGGCGGCATCGCATCTGCAAACCGTGCGGCGATGTACGGCGCGAAAGTTGCGCTAATCGAAGCTCAAGACCTTGGCGGTACCTGTGTCAACGTAGGTTGTGTACCGAAAAAAGTGATGTGGCATGGCGCGCAAATCGCAGAAGCAATGAACCTGTACGCAGAAGATTACGGTTTTGATGTCGACGTGAAAGGTTTCGACTGGAGCAAACTGGTTGAGAGCCGTCAGGCGTACATTGGTCGTATTCACCAATCTTACGATCGCGTTCTTGGCAACAATAAAGTAAACGTGATTAAAGGCTTTGCTAAGTTTGTTGACGAAAAAACTGTCGAAGTAAACGGTGAACACTACACAGCAGATCACATCCTGATCGCGGTTGGTGGTCGTCCTACTATTCCAAACATTCCAGGCGCTGAATACGGCATCGATTCAAACGGCTTCTTCGACCTAGCAGAGCAACCAAAACGCGTTGCGGTTGTTGGCGCAGGCTACATCGCAGTTGAAATTGCTGGCGTACTGCACGCGCTAGGTACAGAAACGCACCTGTTCGTACGTAAAGAGTCACCACTACGTAGCTTCGATCCAATGATCATCGATACATTGGTTGAAGTGATGGACGCAGAAGGTCCAAAACTGCACACCCACTCTGTACCAAAAGAAGTGGTAAAAGAAGCCGATGGCAGCCTAACTCTGCACCTAGAAAACGGTGAAAGCCAAAACGTTGACCAACTGATTTGGGCAATCGGTCGTCACCCAGCGACAGACGCAATCAACCTAGCGTCAACTGGTGTTGCAACGAACGAAAAAGGTTACATTAAGGTAGACGAATACCAAGAAACCAACGTGAAAGGCATCTACTGTGTGGGTGACATCATGGAAGGCGGTATCGAGCTAACACCAGTAGCAGTGAAAGCGGGTCGTCAACTTTCTGAGCGTTTGTTCAACAACAAACCAAACGCGAAGATGGACTACGATTTGGTACCAACTGTGGTATTTAGCCACCCACCAATCGGCACTATCGGTCTTACAACGCAAGAAGCAGAAGAGAAGTACGGCAAAGACAACATCAAAGTCTACACATCTGGCTTTACGGCGATGTACACCGCTGTTACTAAGCACCGTCAACCATGTAAGATGAAGCTTGTATGTGCGGGCGAAGAAGAAACGGTTGTTGGCCTACACGGCATCGGTTTCACGGTAGATGAAATGATCCAAGGCTTCGGCGTAGCAATGAAGATGGGCGCAACCAAAGCAGACTTCGACTCTGTTGTGGCTATCCACCCAACGGGCTCTGAAGAGTTCGTAACGATGCGTTAATTACGCGCTAATCGCATTGCTGATTTCAGTGAATCATTTGAAAAGGTCATCTTAGGATGACCTTTTTTTGTTATCCCATGCTTAACTCGCATTTTCCAATAACGTGCGAATAAACTCGGCTTTAATAGCACTCTCCTGCTTACCATCATGAATCAGACACAAGTCTGCACGCAGTGACTCTTTCAGCTTGATAAAACGAATCCCATGCCAATGATGCTGAGAAAACGTCGACGGCACCAACGTCACGGTATTGCTGTTTGCCACATACGCCATCAAAGTGCTTGGCTCCACCACTTGTTTGCCAATATGGGGTGAAAAGCCTTCTTGCAGACAGGCATTGATGATGAAGTTTGCCGAGGCAGAATTCGCCAAACTCATAAACGCAAACTCACACGCCTTTAAATCTTGGAGCCGCAGCAAAGATTTGCTGGCTAACTCATGTTGCTCCGACACCGCCACCACAAACACATCTTTGCCCAAAGACACCGACTGATACGGATAAATGTTGAGTGCATCGGCAAAACGTACAATGCCCACGTCGATTTTCTTCTCACTCAGATGCTTCTTTTGCGTCTCTGGGTTAAGGTCAAAAATGTCGGCGTGATAAGTGCTATGCTCAGCATGGAAGCGCTGTAACAAACGATCAAATCCGCCCCAAAATGCACTACTTACCACACCAACTCGCAAGATATTTCTCTGGTTCAAACCCACTTGCTGCACTTGATTGAGTGAGACATCCAAGGTCTGAAAAATCAGTTGGCATTTGGACTCCAACAATCGCCCGGCCTCCGTCAGCATGACGTTTCTTGAATCACGCTCAAACAGTTTGACGTTAAGCACTTCTTCCAACTCTTTGATGCGATTGCTCAACGGCGAATTGGTGATATTAAGGTTCTCGGCGGCCTTAGTGAAATGCTTGGTTTGTGCGACCTCGTAAAAGTAACGCAGCATCTTCAGCGTCACGCGCTCAAATGGTTCTGACTTCATGCATTGAGTCCTAGCGAGTTTCATTATCCTCTTTTTAAGGATGATAGTAGAGAATAAAGCAAAGATAACCAGCGCAGAAAGTCACACAATGGAATCAACACACAACCAGAAGGTGACTAACATGAATCACGATCCAGTAATCGACGCGCTACAAACCATTCGCGAACGCAAACCAAACTTCCAACCTAAAGCGGCGTTTATTTTAGGCTCTGGCTTAGGCGTATTGGCAGACGAGCTACAAGACAAAGTGGTCATTCCATACGAAGAGCTCGAAGGCTTTCCGGTTAGCACCGTGCAAGGACACTCTGGTGAGTTGGTAATTGGCACCATGGACGGCGTAGACGTAGTGTGCATGAAAGGTCGCGGTCACTACTACGAACACGGCTCAATGAAGGTCATGACAACGCCCGTGCGCACCTTTAAAAAGCTGGGCTGTGAGTTTCTGCTCGTCACCAACGCGGCAGGCTCCCTTCGCCCTGAGCGTATTGATGTCGGTTCTCTGGTGGTATTTCATGACCACATCAACACCATGCCTGAATCGCCAATGATCGGTCCGAATGATGAAGAGTACGGCCCGAGGTTCTTCAGCCTCGCCAATGCGTACGACAAAGACCTGCGCGCAGAAGCGTTTGAAGTAGGCAAAGCCAATGGCATTCACCTGAATGAAGGTGTGTTTGTCTCTTACACGGGCCCCAACTTTGAGACCGCAGCCGAAATCCGCATGATGCAAATCATCGGTGGTGACGTAGTGGGCATGTCGGTCGTGCCAGAAGTGATTTCTGCGGCGCATTGCGGCTTACCCGTATTGGCAGTATGTGCGATCACCAACATGGCAGAAGGCTTGGGAGATGTAGAATTGTCTCACGCCCAAACATTGAAGTGCGCGAAGCTAGCCGAAGCAGATTTCATTCGCTTTATTAAGCGCTTTATGAAGCATCACTTCTAAAACCGTTTCATTCCCAAAAGCAAAAGGGTCATCAAGTAACTTGATGACCCTTTTTCGTATCACGTTTTCTAACGTTCGGGGGTATTTCGGAGCCGTTTGTGCGTTTTACTTAACTGCGCGAACCAATTCAGCAATGCCTTCCCAATCGCCGTTGTCCATCATTGCGGTTGGCACCATCCACGTACCGCCACAAGCTACAACCGATTTCAGCGCTAGGTAATCTTCCACGTTGGATGGGCTCACGCCACCTGTTGGCATGAATTCCACTGGGTAAACCGCCGTGAGTGCTTTCAGCATGTTTACGCCGCCTGATGGCTCAGCAGGGAAGAACTTCAACGTACGCAGACCCATTTCCATCGCTTGCTCAACCAAGCTTGGGTTGTTTACACCCGGTACGATAGTCACACCACGTTGCTGACAGTATTTCACTGTGGTTGGGTTGAAGCCTGGGCTAACGATAAAGTCCACGCCCGCTTCGATCGCGATATCCACTTGTTCTGTGGTCAGAACGGTGCCCGCGCCAATCAACAATTCTGGGTACGCTTCACGCATGATGCGAATCGACTCCGCCGCCGCTTCGGTGCGGAATGTCACTTCCGCACATGGTAAACCGTTTTCTACCAACACTTTTGCCAGTGGCAGAGCGTGTGCTACGTCGTTGATTGCGATAACTGGGACGATTTTGATATCTCTTAATCGTTGTTCAAGTGTTGTCATGGGGAACCTCTAAAGAATAAAGCTTAATGTTGCGACGATAATAAACGCGATACCGCCAAGTAACGTTTCCATTACCGTCCAAGTTTTTAATGTGGTTTTCTCATCCATCTCAAGCAAACGAGATACCAACCAGAAACCAGAGTCATTGAAGTGAGACAGTACCGTTGCACCACCCGCAATCGCGATTACGATAAAGCAAAGGTCTAGTTCACTCAAACCTGTTGATGCAGCCACAACTGGCGCGATAAGAGCTGCCGTAGTGGTGAGCGCTACCGTTGCCGAGCCTTGAGCAACACGCAGACAGGTTGAAATAACAAACGCCGCCACAATCACAGGCATACCTGTATCTGTAAGAACGTCAGCCAGTGCATCACCGATACCACTTGAACGCAGTACGCCGCCAAACATGCCACCTGCACCCGTTACTAGGATAACACCACAGATAGGAGCCAATGACTCACCACATAATTTTTCTAGTTTTGCCATGCCGTAGTCTTTGGCAAACACAGCCAGACAGACAATCAAAGTGATCAGCAACGCAACTGGGGTTTTACCTAGCATGCGTAGGAACTCAACCAGTGCCGTTTTGCCATCAATCACACCCGCAACCGCCAGTGTGTTCAATACCGTATCCAAACAGATTAGCAGGACTGGCAGCACAAGGATGGTCATAACCGTGCCAAATTTTGGTGCGTTGCGCTCATCCACCATCGCTTCGCCATTAAAGAAGGCTTTAGATAGTGGGATATCGAATTTTTTGCCCGCGTACAAACCAAATAGGTAAGCGCCAAGGTACCAAGTTGGAATAGCAACCAAAATACCCACCACCAATAGCAGACCGATGTTTGCGCCAAGGAATTCTGCCGCTGCAACCGGACCTGGGTGTGGTGGAACAAACGCGTGCATAACCGCAAAAGCACCAGCTGCAGGCAACGCGTATTTAATTGGTGAGCCACCAAAACGAGCCGCCACACTTAGGATGATAGGCATCATCACTACAAGGCCAGCATCGAAGAAGATTGGGAAGCCAAACAGTAATGAAGCGACGCCCAAAGCAAATGGTGCGCGCTCTTTACCAAAGCGACCAATCAAAGTGTCTGCCAGCACTTTCGCACCGCCAGTCACTTCAAGAATTTTACCGATCATCGCACCAAGACCAACCAGCAATGCCACGGAAGCCAGTGTGCCGCCGAAGCCGCCCATCATGGTCGATACGACTTTCTCTGAAGGAACGCCAGTGGCGATTGCTGTGCCTAAACTCACCATAGTAAGGGAAGCAAAAGCATGGACTTTCAGTTTAATGATCAGAACGAGTAACGCTGCAATGGCAAGGCCTGCAATCGTCAGTAGGAACGTAGGATCTGGGGCTTGGGTTAATTGCTCCATAGGTTCACCTTTAAGAATTATTGTTTGTGTTATGGTTCACATTTATTTCAGTTACCGGTAACATGTTACCGATAACATGAATAAGATAAACCCATATTTTAAAGTGAATTCAAAAATTGAGATCACGCGCAAATTTGGTTATGAGGATAAGTTATGGCTGGTAGTAGTGTCATCGTTATGGGCGTTTGTGCTAGTGGTAAAAGCACAATTGGTGAGCATCTAGCGAAAAAGCTAGGGCGTAAATTCATTGATGGTGATGATCTTCATCCACGAGCGAACATTCAGAAAATGGCATCGGGCCAGCCTCTGAACGATGATGATCGCAAGCCATGGCTAGAACGCATTCGTGATGCGGCGTACAGCCTAGAAAGCAAAAACGAACACGGCATTATTGTCTGTTCAGCACTGAAAAAGATTTACCGCGATCAGATCCGCGAAGGCAACGACAACGTGACCTTCCTGTTCCTTGATGGCGACATGGAGTTGATCCTTAATCGCATGCGTATGCGCAAAGGCCACTTCATGAAAGAAAACATGGTGAAGAGCCAATTCGAGACGCTAGAGCGCCCAGACAACGAGCCTCAAACTCTGATCGTCAGTATCGACGGAGACATCAGCGACGTGGTGGAACGCTCTGCCGCTGAGCTAATCAAAATGCAAGCGATCGAGGTGGCGTAATGACTCACTCTGTTGTTCTTGAGGTCACACAACGTTTGACCGAGCGCAGCCGTGAAGCGCGCGCTGCGTTTCTTGCTCGCACCGAAGTGCAAGCCGAAGCTGGCAAAGGCCGTGTTGGTTTATCTTGTGGTAACTTAGCTCATGCAGTCGCCGCATCTTGCTCTTCTGAAAAGAAAAATATTCTCGATTTTACTCATGCCAATGTCGCGCTGATCAGCGCCTACAACGACATGTTGAGCGCCCACCAGCCGTACCAAGACTACCCAGCACAAATCAAAAAAGTGCTGGCGGACTACGGCCATACAGCGCAAGTCGCAGGTTGTGTGCCAGCGATGTGCGATGGGGTGACTCAAGGTCAAGCAGGCATGGATATGTCACTGTTTTCGCGTGACTTAATTGCGCAATCAACGGCGTTGTCTTTGAGTCACAATGTCTTTGATGCCACATTACTGCTTGGCATCTGTGACAAAATCGCACCGGGGCAACTGATGGGCGCGCTGTCTTACGCACACCTACCAACGGCGTTTGTGCCAGCGGGTCTGATGGCAACAGGCATCAGCAACGAAGAGAAAGTCGACGTGCGCCAAAAATACGCAGCGGGAGAAGTCGGCAAAGACGCTCTGCTGGATATGGAGTGTCGCGCTTACCACTCTGCGGGTACGTGTACATTTTACGGCACCGCCAATACCAACCAGTTGGTGTTCGAAGCCATGGGCTTGATGCTGCCAGGTTCAGCATTCATTCATCCCCATACCCAACTGCGTAAAGCGTTAACCAATCACTCGGCTCTGAAAATCGCCTCAATGACGGCGGGTTCTGCACACTTCCGTCCGCTGGCCGAGGTGGTCACAGAAAAGAGCTTGGTCAACGGCATCATCGCTCTACTTGCATCTGGCGGCAGCACCAATCACACCATTCATATGATCGCCGTGGCGCGTGCTGCTGGCATCTTGCTCACCTGGCAAGACATCAGCGATCTGTCGGATGTGGTTCCTTTGTTAGCTCGCGTTTACCCGAACGGCCCAGCCGATATGAACGCGTTCCAAGACGCGGGGGGCGTGCCAGCGTTATTGCACCGCTTGAACCAATCCGAGCTTTTGCATCGCGATGTGAGACCCGTGTTTGGTGAATTTGAAGACCAAATGACGCTACCGAGCCTTGTCGATGGCCAACTGACCTGGACATCGTGCCAAGGCAGCCAAGACGGTGACGTGATCGCCAAACCAGACGCCACATTCCAAAATACTGGCGGCACTCGCGTATTGACTGGCAACTTAGGCAAAGCCGTGGTGAAAGTGTCTGCGGTGAAAGAAGAGCAACGCGTGATTGTGGCACCAGCGATCGTATTCCAATGCCAACACGAAGTGGAGGCCGCGTACAAACGTGGCGACCTGAACAAAGACTGCATCGTTGTGGTCACACACAACGGCCCAGCGGCAAACGGCATGCCTGAACTGCACAAGCTGATGCCAATTTTAGGGAACGTGCAAAAAGCGGGCTTTAAAGTCGCGCTAGTGACGGACGGTCGTTTATCTGGTGCATCCGGTAAAATTCCGTCTGCGATTCACGTTTCTCCAGAAGCCATTCGTGGTGGCGCGATTGGTTTGGTGCGCAACGGTGATTTGATTCGTCTGGATTGCCAAACGGGTGAACTGAACAACTTAAGCGACACCACTGGTCGCGAGTTGATTCATTTCGATACCGAATCGACCCAACAAACTTGGGGACGAGGTCTGTTTAGCGTGATCCGCCAAAACGTATCGAGTGCAGAAGAAGGCGCAAGCTTTATTGTTTAAGGCGAGAAGAAAGACCTCGTCGTTCCGACGAGCCCAAGCAAGATCAGGAATTTAATATCAACGTGCTGTGAAGCCAGAGAAAACTCCTCTGCCACAGCACTTTTTGTTGGTAGATTCTGAATCACGCTCGTCCCTCGCTGTTCAGAATGACGAGCGTTGGGATTGGCCTCGGTTCTTTTTAAAAATGAATGAGTCCGTCATTCCGACGAGCCTAAGCAAGATTAGGAATCTACTATCAACGTGCTGTGAAGCAAGAGAAAATCCCCCTCTGTTACAGCACTTTTTGTTGGTAGATTCTGAATCACGCTCGTCCCTCACTATTAAGAATGACGAGCTTTGAGATTGGCCACCGCTATTTCTAAAAACGAATGAATCCGTCATTCCGACGAGCCTAAGCAAGATCAGGAATTTAATATCAACGAGCTGTGAAGCCAGAAAAAACACTTCTGCCACAGCACTTTTTGTTGGTAGATTCTAAATCACGCCCGTCCCTCGCTGTTCAGAATGACGAGCGTTGGAATTGGCCTCAGTTCTTTCTAAAAACGAATGAATCCGTCGCTCCGAAGAGCCCAAGCAAGATCAGGAATTTAATATCAACGTGCTGTGAAGCCAGAGAAAACTCCTCTGCCACAGCACTTTTTGTTGGTAGATTCTGACTCTTGCTCGTCCTTCGCTGTTCAGAATGACGAGTTTTGAGATTGGCCTCGGTTCTTTTTAAAAATGATGAGTCCGTCATTCCGACGAGCCTAGGCGAGATCAGGAATTTAATATCAGCGTGCTGTGAAGCCAGAGAAAACCCCTCTACCACAGCACTTTTTGTTGGTAGATTCTGAATCACACTCGTCCCTCGCAGTTCAGAATGACGAGCTTTAGGATTGGCCTCTGTTCTTTCTAAAAAGCGAATGAATCCGTCATTCCGACGAGCCTAAGCGAGATCAGGAATCTAATATCGACATGCTATGACGTCAGAGAAAACTCCTCTGCCACAGCACTTTTTTGTTAGTAGATTCTGAATCACGCTCGTCCCTCGCTGTTCAGAATGACGAGCTTTAGGATTGGTCACTGCTCTTTCTAAAAACGAATGAATCCGTCATTCCGACGAGACTAGGCGAGATCAGGAATCTAATATCAACGTGCTGTGAAGCCAGAGAAAATTCCCTCTGCTACAGCACTTTTTGTTGGTAGATTCTGAATCACGCTCGTCCCTCGCAGTTCAGAATGACGAGCTTTAAGATTGGCCTCAGTTCTTTCTAAAAAACGAATGAATCCGTCATTCCGACGAGCCTAAGCGAGATCAGGAATCTAATATCAACGAGCTGTGAAGCCAGAGAAAATCCCCTCTGCCACAGCACTTTTTGTTGGTAGATTCTGAATCACGCTCGTCTCTTGCTGCTCAGAATGACGATATCTAGCATTCATTAAATTACATCAAGCGGTCTTCATCACTACGACCGCAGCAATCACCACAAAGATACCAAACCAGCCGATTGGCTTGAGTTTCTGCTTAAACAGCAAGGCTCCACCCACTGCGGTACCCAAGATACCGATCGCACCCCAAGAGGCATAAGCAATGGCTAAGTCGATCTCTTTCACCGCTTGTGCCAACAGCGTGAATGCTGTCAGTACCAACACAATCGCCGCAATGCCCCAGCCTTTATATTTAAAACCTTTTGAGCGTGTCAGCGCCATATTGGCCATGATATCGACCAAGGCAGCCATCACGACAAATCCAAATGACATCGTAAAAAATTGACTCATGATTCGCACCTTGTACTAGTAGAAAATGAACGTTCTTTTGCCGGTTTATCGGCATTTTTCTTGGCGTTAGGTTGACCATGTGATTCCCCTAAGGTCACACACACAATGCCAACAACGGCTAACATCAAACCAAACAACTCTTGATGGTTTAAGTTGGCATCAAAGGCGATGATCGACACCACGGTGATCAACGAGATACCTAACCCTTCCCAGACAGCGTATGCCACACCGATAGATATTTTCTTCGCGGCAAACGCAAGAAAGTAGTAAGAGATTGCGATCAGCACATACATTACGATGTAGCCCCACCACCCGTGCCCTTGTCCGATAAGAGACATAGTGCTGGTGCCAGCTACTTCGGCAACGATGGCGAGCAATAAAAATAGACGTGCAACTAGCATGATTAATCCTCCATCAGAAATTAAAAAAATGCATAACGGAGAATGGTGAATGTCGCGTACCTGTATCGACATTCAAAAAGTTAAAAAGATAAAAATGAGCCACTTCTCCTGACTATTTGAGATAAGGTTAGCGCTGGGTAGGAAAAAGAGACAGGTAATTGAGATATTCATTTTTGAATATCTTAAGAAATAAGTTGTCTATGTAATCACACAACATTGATAAGGTTAAAGCATCTGCTCTCTCATTCAGCTGATGCCATCAGGTGACGTCACTGCGTAAAAATCAGCGGCGTATTGAGGGTTTGTCGCACCACTTTATGTAGGTGTCTGTGCAAAGGATGGTTGCGGTTGGTTTGAAGGAAACCGCCAGAGACAACAAACTGACTGAACTCACGATTAACGGGTGGCATTGCGTAAGAGGCGAGTTCTGGCATCAACAATGCCGAGCTTTGACTGGCATACATAATCGCGTCGGTTTCTTGCAACATTTGGCAAGCCAAACGCAAATTATAGGACTTCAGTAACACTACTGGCTCATAACCCATGCGTCGATACTCGGACTCCACGGTACAAAGCGGTTTATATGACGCGGGCGCAGGCAAAGAGACAAGTGGTAGTTTGGACACCGTGTCCCAATCATTGCTGACTTTCGACAACGTTGGGTGATTTTTGCGCGCCAAAATCACCCGTTTTTCAACGAATAACGGGCGCATGTAAATGTCTTTCGACAGCTCGGTCTCTTGGTCAAGAATGCAGTAATCGTGCTCGCCTTCTAACATTTCATCGTGCGAGTAAGTATTCCAGCTGGAAAAAGCAAAGTGCGCTTTGGGAAAGGCTCGATGACAACCAGTGAGCAGTCGCTGCCCTTGTTCATCCATCAAATAAGGATCAGTTACAATCGCAATCTGCCCTTGGTATTGCAGTGGGTCGAACACTTCAAATTCTTGCACCACTTTTTCCAGTGGCGCAACCATATTGTCGAACTCGGCGGCGAGACGAATCGCCATGGGTGATGGCTCTACCCCATGTGCTTTACGCACAAAAAGCGGGTCATCAAATACTTGCTTCAACTTCATCACGCCGCGGCTGGCGCTCGGTTGAGAAATGCCAAGCTGCATTGCGGCCAGCTTGATGCTGCGGTTTTCCACCACGGCTTTTAATAAACGCATTAAGTTGAGATCCAATGCATCCAGCTGATGTGCCATACCCTAACCTACCAATACCATTGATGAGCGAATACAAAGAGCAGTTAACAATTAGTTAAACACTCTCTCCCGACGTGATCTGATACCCCATATCGAAGACTTTTTCTTCTTGCGTTTCGCCTTTCAGGCGCGCAATTAATAGTTCTGCGCTCTTTACACCAATTTGGAAACGCGGCGTATCAACGCTGGTCAGTTTCGGACTGATGGTTTGACCGATATCCAGCGCGTTATAGCCCGCCACTGCCAATTGCTGTGGAACTTGAATGCCACGTTGCTGCGCACTCAGCATGGTGCCAATTGCGATGTCATCGTTGGTACAGAACACCCCATCGAGCGTTGGGTGCGTTTCCAGTGCGCGTTCGAGCAAATCATGTGCTAAAGAAAAACTAGAATGATCACCAGTTAATACATGTTTGGGTTCTAGCCCTGCTTCTGTCATCGCGCGATCGTAACCTTGCATCCGCAATTTGGTTCGCGTATCCAGACGCGCGCCAAAATAGACGATTGTACGCTTCCCCGTATCTAGCATCTGCTTAACCACGGTGTACGACGCATCTTCATGATCGAGTCCAACCGCCATATCAATCGGCTCCGATGGCAGTTCCATGGTTTCGACCACCGGAATGCCCGCATTTTTGATCATCTGTAATGTACGCGGCGTGTGATGGCTTTCAGTTAGAATAAGCCCATCGACTTGATAAGAGAGTAATGACGCGATCTTGCGCTCTTCTTCAAGCTCATCGTAGCTAAAATGCGCTAAAAGCGTCTCATAGCCATTGGCTTTGGTCACCATCTCTATACCCTGAACAAAGGAAGCAAAAATTTGGTTGGACAAAGACGGCAGTAAAATACCAATGGCTTTACTGGAGGACTTTGACAACATCGCCGGTGCACGGTTTTCGATGTAACCCATCTCTTCAATCGCAGTCGCAATCTTGGCCCGAGTCTTTTCTGCCACCGATTCAGGGTTACGCATATAGCGTGAAACGGTCATCTTCGTGACGCCAACCTGGTCTGCGACATCCTGCAATGTCGTACGAGTTTTCTTATTCTGTTGAGCCATAAATATGTGATTTATCAGTAATGTTACAAGTAACATTATGACGAATAGACTCTCTGCCGACAAGCTCAGTGAAAATAATTCGCAAAATCATGACGTTATTACTCCATTAGCCATCAAATTGCGTTTCATGGATTGTGAATCAAAACCGAATAAATAAATGACATTTATATCAAAGTTCTTATAAAATGCCGTACCTAAAAGAATAAGACATTAGTCACAGTGCAGTTAGGCTCTAGCGAAACCCAGATTTACTACCACCTGCTTGATCTGGACGACTCCCAAAAGCAGCAATACCTCCAAGCATTGCAACGAAGTCAACCTGAGCTGTATCGACAACTCGTTCCTCTTTTAGCCAACGAGACACCGGAAGAACAACTAACGCAGTTACTTTATTTTGGTGCTCATCAGGCAACGAACCAAGACGTCGATCTAAGCGGAGAAATCATCAGTAAGTACCGCCTAACTCATGAGTTGGGGCGTGGTGGCATGGGTGTCGTATACGCAGCTCTACGTGCAGATGAAACGTTCGAGCAAGATCTGGCTATCAAGTTTATTCAAAGCAATTTGAGCAATGTGTTAGGGCAACGCGCACTCTTCGACGAAGCTCAACTTCTCGCGCGTCTAAACCATCCTTACATCGCGAAAGTGTTTGACGGCGGTCTCCATCAAGATTCGGTTTACATCGTGATGGAGCGGGTGTTTGGTCAAACTTTGGATGAGTACCTATCTGAAAATAAGCTAGAAAAAACGGAGAAGCTGCTGCTGTTTAAGCAGATCTGTCAGGCGATGGAGCACGCCCACCAACACCAGGTTTTGCATGCCGATCTAAAACCAGAAAATATACTGATTGATCGTAGCAAGCGTCCCAAGCTGCTTGACTTCAACTTGACTCAAAAAGCGCACTCCAACCGAGAAGACTCACCCTCAGCGCTGATTGCGTTTAGCCAAAATTTTGCCAGCCCAGAGCAGCAAGCAGGACTGGTTCTAACAGAGCAAAGCGACGTGTACTCCTTGGGCAAAATTCTCGCTTTGATGTTTCCATCACCAACAATTTGGTCTGATGTTTACTGGGTGATAAGACGCGCAACGCGTCCTGCCACTCAAATGCGATATACCGATGTTAGAGCATTGCGCATTGATATCGAACGAATTATCGAACGCCGTCCAATCGAGCAGAAAAAAAACTGGCCATTGTATAGCGCCTTTCGCTTGGTACAGCGACGTCCCCTTGCTTCGGTATTGTCAGGCATCATTGTGCTCTCTGGTGTGTTATTTGGCAGCGCCATGATGCAAAAGAATATCCAGCTGCAACAAGAGAAGAAGATTGCAGAAGATATGATGTACGAAATGACTCGCCTCATCTTCCACGCGAAGGGGCAAAATGTCGAACATCTCTCAGTGAACTCCATGATGGAGTTAACACGAAGGCGGATACTCTCTAACCCAGATATCCCCAAACATATAAAACAAAAAATGTTGTTGGCGATGATGACACCGGTGCCAGAGAAGCACCTAACTACACCAATGAGTTGTCAGCCAAATTGTGCGTCTAAGGACAGCACCAACCAATAAGGCTTAAAACAAGATGTATACACGTTCAGTGGTATTTTGGCTGTCTGCATTGACGGCTACGTCCACGTTGGCAGCAGACGTTTCAGCTGCCACTTCACAACCACCAGCTTCAACCTTGAAGCAAGGCTACTTTATCGACGCCCCAGTGACTGGCCTGTATTACAAAACCAGTTCCAATATCACTGGCGTCACTCAGCAAGGAGCATTTCATTACCAACCCGGTGATGTAATTAGCTTCTTCCTTGGTAACGATGATAAAGGTTATCTGCTGACGACCTTATCAAGCCAAGAAGTGCTGACGCCGACGATGGCGACAACCAAACCTAGCCGCAGCATCAATATGACGCGTCTGCTGCTTTCTCTCGACAGCACGCCTGAGAATCGTGAGGAAATTGTC